>NZ_JBVJWD010000013.1:84244-220020 GCF_055602785.1 Streptomyces sp. NPDC037301 | reverse complement strand
AAGTGCTGGAACACGAAGCCGATGTGGCGGGCGCGCAGTGCGGAGAGCCGGGAGTCGGAGAGCTTCGACACGTCGTACCCGGCGACCCGGACGGTACCCGTGGTGGGCTTGTCGAGGGTGCCCATGACGTTGAGCATCGTGGACTTGCCGGAGCCGGACGGGCCGACGACGGCGAGCAGTTCGCCCTCCTCGACAATGAGATTCACTCCGCGCAGGGCGTGGACGCCACCGGGGTAGGACTTGGTGGCGTCCCGCAGTTCGATCACCGGGGCCGGCGTCATGACTTCGCCACTCCGACCTTCATGCCCTCGCGCAGGGAGGCGCCCGCGTCGCCGCCGTCGCCGAGGAACAGGACTCCCCCGGTGACGGCGGCGGCGACGGTCACCGCGCCGAGCGCGAGGAAGGCGGTGCGGTGCTTCACTGCCTGCCTTCCAGACCGTCGAGCAGCTTCGACTTGCACGCCTCGCGGGCCTGCTTGTACGCCGGCGACTTCGGGTCGATGGACGGGGACGCCGGGTTCGGGTCGCCGCCCGGCTGGGCGTTGCCGCTGCTCATGGTCGGGTTCGTGAACTTGGAGACGCCGTTGTCCCGCATGCACTTGGCGTGCGCGAGCATCGACTCGTAGTCCTTCTGCTGGTCGCGCTTGGGCTCGGCCAGCATGGCGGCCTGCAACGCGGGAATGCAGAGACTGTCCTTGCCATCCTTGGTGCCTATGTTGCGGCCGAGCCGGGAGGCGAGCTCGTCGATCTTCGTCGTGTCGAGATACCCGCTGAGCGTGGGGTCGGGGAAGTCCTTGTAGCCGGCCTTGGTACGCATGCACTGGACGTACTTCATCTGGGCGTCGTAGAAGGCGCTCTTCCCCGCGGGCTGGGTGCTCGGCTTGCTCTCGCCCTTCGCGGCGCCCGCGGCCGGCGAGTCCGGCACGTCGGCGATCGCGTCGTCCTTCTTCGCACCGCCGGCGCTGTCGTCACCGCCCCCGCAGGCGACGGAGAAGGCGAGTACGGGCACGGCCACGAGGGTGGCCATGCGCAGCCGGGCGGGGGTTCGGGGGTTCGTTTTGAGGAAGCTCACGCGCTTCACGTTCGCCGCCGCAGATGATGGCCCGTCCATGGCCACATGATGGGAACGTAACAATGCCCCCGACCTGCGCGTCTACCATCCGAGCGGGGTAGGCGGGAACGGTCCCGGCGTGCTCATAATCGGTCCCATGCCGCATGTACTGCTCATCGAGGACGACGCGTCCGTACGGGACGGAATGGAGCTCGTGCTGCGCCGTCACGGATACGGCGTGGACACCGCCGCCACCGGCGAGCAGGCGCTTGCCCTGCTGGCCGGGGAGCGGGGCGCGCGGGTCGAACTGGCCGTACTGGACCTGATGCTGCCCGGCATGGACGGCTTCGAGGTGTGCCGCCGCATCCGCGCCCGCTCGGCGACCCTGCCGGTGATCATGCTGACCGCGCGCGGCGACGACTCGGACATCGTGACCGGCCTGGAGGCGGGCGCCGACGACTACGTCGTCAAGCCGGTCACCGCGCCCGTCCTGGAGGCCCGCATCCGGGCCGCCCTGCGCCGTGCGGAACCGTCCGCACGACAGCGTTCGGACGCCGATCTCGCCGGGCTGGTGATCGACCGCGCCGGGCTGACCGTCACCAAGAACGGCACACCGGTCGCGCTGCCGCCCACCGAACTGCGGCTGCTGCTGGAACTGTCGGCCTCCCCCGGCCGGGTCTTCAGCCGCGAGCAGCTCCTCGAATCCGTCTGGGACCACACCTACCTGGGCGACTCCCGGCTGGTGGACGCGGCGGTCGGACGGCTGCGGGCCAGGCTCGAGGACGTACCGGCCAAGCCGCGGTACGTGCAGACGGTGCGGGGCTTCGGCTACCGCTTCGGGCCGCTGTGAAGCGTACGGACAAGGGCGAGCGCGGGGTCGCCTCGAAGCGGCGCTCTTGGCGGCTCGTCGGCGGGCTGCGCGTCCGGCTCGTCGTCACCTTCGTCGTCGTCGCCCTGATCAGCGCGGTGACCGCGACCGCCCTCGCCTACCGGGACGCCCGTACCGCCGTCCTCCAGCGCACCCAGAACGCGGCCGTGAACGACTTCCGGGAGCGGGTCAGCGCGGTGGCCGCCGACTTCGACGTACCGCCCGACCAGCAGTCGCTGTCCCGGTTCGCGGCGAAGGTGTCGGACGGCATCGGCGGGAAGATCGTGGTCGCCCGCTACCAGGACCTCACCGCGGTCTCCGACTCGTACGCCGAGACGCAGGACCGGATCACCGTCGAGCTGCGCACCGCCGTCATGACCGGCGACAATGCCGCGTTCCAGCGGGTGCAGTGGCGGGGTGAGCCCTACCTGGTCGTCGGCACGCCTGTCACGTTCGCCGACGGGGACCGCCGCACCTCCGGCCTGGAGGTCTTCACGATCACCGATCTGCGGGCCGAGCGCGATGACACCGCCGCCCTGCTGGACTCCGTACGCACGGGCATCGTCCCGGTGGTGCTGCTGGCCGCCGTCCTGGCACTGCTGGCCGCGGGGACGGTCCTTCGTCCGGTACGGAAGCTGGGCCGGGCCACCCGCGAGCTCGCGGCCGGAGACCTCGGCAGCCGGGTCGCCGTCACCGGGCACGACGAACTCGCCGACCTGGCAACGACGTTCAACGAGACCGCCGACGCGCTCCAGGCTTCCGACACGGAACTGCGCGAGCAGGAGGCGAAGGCACGCCGTTTCGTGGCGGACGTGTCGCACGAACTGCGCACGCCCCTCGCGGCGATGACGATGGTGGCGACCGTCCTGGAGGAGGACGCCGACCAGCTGCCGCCGGACGCGGCGCGGGCGGCCCGTACCGTCGGCGCGGAAACGGCACGGCTGTCCCGGCTGGTCGAGGACCTGATGGAGATCTCCCGCTTCGACGCCAAGGCCGTACGGCTGAACGCGGCCGAGACGGACCTCGCCGACACCGTACGGGCGTCGCTGGCACTGCGCGGCTGGACCGACCGGGTGCAGGCACACCTCCACGAGGGCGTACGGGCGGTGGTCGACCGGCGCCGCATCGACGTGATCGTCGCGAACCTGGTCGGCAACGCGCTGCGGCACGGAGCCCCGCCGGTCACCGTGACCCTCAAGACGGCCCGCGAGGCCGACGGGGAGTGGGTGACGCTGGAGGTCGCCGACCACGGTCCCGGGCTGCCGCCGGAGGCTCGGGAACGGGTCTTCGACCGGTTCTACAAGGCGGACGCGGCCCGCACCCGTGGCACGGCCGACGACAGCGGACAGGGTAGCGGCCTCGGCACGGCGATCGCACTGGAGAACGCACGGCTGCACGGCGGCACGATCGACGTGGCCGACGCGTCCGATGGACCACAGCGCGGCGCGGTGTTCACGCTGCGGCTGCCCCTGCGACGCACAGGAGAGGGCACGGAATGAACGTCCGACAGGGAGTCGTGATCGCCGCGCTGGCGATCGCTCTCGTGGGCTGCGGCGTCCAGCCGACCGGAGTGATAGGCGCGGGCGAGCCCGCGTCCGGACTGACGCGCGGCATGCGGCTCTACTACGCGTCCGACAACGGACTACGCGGAGTACCCCTGCCCGACAAGGAGGTCAAGGACCTCAACGCGGTGATGAAGCTGCTCACCACGGGGCCTTCGCCCGCCGAGCAGCGCAACGGGCTCACCTCTCTCGTTGAGCAGCTCCTCGCCTACTCGGTGACCGGAACGGGCACCCGCGTCACGGTGCACCTCGACGGCCCTTATGCGGAGTCGGGACGCGACCAGGGCACCGGCCAGCTGGTGTGCACGCTGGCGCGCGCCCAGTCCGTACTCGACCCGAAGGTCAGGACCGACGACGTCGAAGTCACCCTGCGGCCGTCCGAAGGCGCCGCGCTGGGCCCCTACCGGTGTGCGGAGTTCCTCAACAGGTGAGGCGGGCGAGTGAGTTCGCGGCGGCGTTCCGGGTGGGCGGCCGCGCCGCCGTCCCGCTGGAAGACCTGGGGGCAGCCCGCGTACGCGAGGTCGACAAGGGACCTGCCGGGCAATGGTGGATCATGCAGGACCCGGAAGGAAACGAGTTCCGCGTGGCATGAGCCGGGCCGCGGTCTGCTGCGGGGAGAGCGGCCATGCCCCCGCTCGGGCCGTCTGCCAAGCCCCAGGCGGTTGTGGGCCCGACGCTCGTCCTCGATCTTGAAGGCCCCGGGCGTCAGTCCGCACCCTGGCACGGGTGAAGCAGCACAGGGGTCGCGGCGGCGGCGATCGGGCTCGAAGCCTCGTCTCCTTCATGTCAGGAGACGGGACACCCCGGGCCCACGCCACCGCACTGGCGTCGCACAGCCGCCGCGACCTCGTCCTGCCCGCGCCGCGTGACACCCCTCATCCGGGTACACGGCGCGAGCAGGGTTCAGTGGGAGGCTCAGTCCTCGCGCAGGGCGCGGACGGCCTCCTCCACGCGCTTGCCGTAGTCGGCGTCGGCGGCGTGGAAGTGGGCGAGGTTCTTCTCGATCACGTCGTCGCGGGTCACCTGGGACAGCCCCCCGGCGATGTTGGCGACCAGGCGGCCCTTCTCGTCCTTTGACATCAGCCGGTACAGCTCGCCCGCCTGGAAGAAGTCGTCGTCCTTGGTGTGGGCGGGCGCCTCGTGGGAGCCGGTCCAGCCGTGGATCGCGAGCGGGGCGGAGAGCGCCGCGCCGGTCTGGGCGGGGCCCGCGTACGAGTTGGGCTCGTAGTTCTTGTCGTGGCGCGCACCGTTGCGCGTGGCGTGCAGTCCGTCCCGGCCGTAGTTGTCGACGACGGCGGTGCGCGGCGCGTTCACCGGGAGCTGGGTGTGGTTGACGCCCAGCCGGTAGCGGTGCGCGTCCGCGTAGGCGAAAAGCCGGCCCTGGAGCATCTTGTCCGGGGACGGACCGATGCCGGGCACGAAGTTGTTCGGGGAGAACGCGGCCTGCTCGACCTCGGCGAACACATTGTCCGGGTTGCGGTCGAGGACCAGCCGGCCCACCCGCTGCAGCGGGTAGTCGCTGTGCGGCCACACCTTGGTCAGGTCGAACGGGTTGAAGCGGTAGTCCGTGGCCTCGGCGGCCGGCATGACCTGCACGTACAGCGTCCAGGACGGGTTCACTCCGCGCTCGATGGCCTGCAGCAGGTCCGTCTGGTGCGAGTTGCCGTCCTTGCCCGCGAGTTCGGCTGCCTGCTCGCTGGAGAGGGAGCGCACACCCTGGTTCGTCTTGAAGTGGTACTTGACGAAGAAGGCCTCGCCCTCGGCGTTCGTCCACTGGTACGTGTGCGAGCCGTAGCCGTTCATGTGGCGGTACGAGGCGGGGATGCCGCGGTCACCCATCAGCCAGGTGACCTGGTGCGTCGCCTCGGGCGCGTGGGCCCAGAAGTCCCAGACGTTTTCAGGCTCCTGACGGCCCGTGAACGGATCGCGCTTCTGCGAGTGGATGAAGTCGGGGAACTTGATCGGGTCCTTGATGAAGAACACCGGGGTGTTGTTGCCGACCAGGTCGTAATTGCCTTCGTCCGTATAGAACTTGAGGGCGAAGCCGCGCGGGTCGCGTACGGCGTCCGCGCCGCCCAGCGAGTCGGCCACGGTGGAGAAGCGGATGAACGTCTCGGTGCGCTTGCCGACCGCGGAGAGAAAGTCGGCGCGGGTGAAGGCGGTGACGTCGTCGGTCGCTTCGAAGTAGCCGTACGCGCCGGAGCCGCGGGCGTGGACCACGCGCTCCGGTATGCGCTCCCGGTTGAAGCGGGCCAGCTTCTCCAGCAGGTGCTGGTCCTGGAGGAGGATCGGGCCACCGACGCCGGCGGTGGCGGAGTTCTGGTTGTCGGCGACCGGGGCGCCTGACTCGGTCGTAAGCACACGCTGCGTCATGGTGTCGGGGCGACCTTCCGTACGGGAGCTGCTGAACTGCGACGGCTTGAGGCTCCAGGAGCGTAGATACGCCCCGAACCAGACGTCAACAGTTTGTTGAAGTTTGGAGTCTGGTGTTCCGGACGGCGCCGACGCCTGGGCGCGACAGGACAGGTGTCAGCGCCGACGCCATCCGGAAGTCTCTGAGCGGCCGATCCGGGATGCTGATCCGGATGGCCGATCCGGGCCGGACCGGTCAGGCCCCGACGGGCTGCCCCGACAGGCGCTCGACCGAGCGCAGCAGTGCCGAGTGGTCCAGGCCGCCGTCGCCCTGTGCGCGCAACGAGGCGACCAGTTGCGCGACCACGGCGCCGACGGGCAGGGCGGCACCGACATTGCGGGCGGCGTCGGTGACGATGCCCATGTCCTTGTGGTGCAGGTCGATCCGGAAGCCCGGCGCGAAGTCCCGCTTCAGGAAGTTGTCCTTCTTGCGGGTCAGGACGGTCGAGCCGGCCAGCCCGCCGTTCAGCACGTCGAGCGCGGCGCAGAGATCGACCCCGGACTTCTCCAGGAAGACGACCGCTTCGGCGCACGCCTGGATGTTGACCGCGACGATCAGCTGGTTGGCGGCCTTCACCGTCTGGCCGGAGCCGTGCGGACCGCACAGCACAATGGTCCTGCCGAGCGTCCGGAGGATCGGCTGCGCCGCGTCGAAGTCGGGCTGCTCGCCGCCGACCATGATCGACAGCACGGCCTCGATCGCACCGGCCTCGCCGCCGGACACCGGGGCGTCCAGCACCCGGATGCCTTTGTCCTTCGCGTTCTTCGCGAGGTCCACGGAGGTCTGCGGGGTGATCGATGACATGTCGATCAGCAGCGCGCCGCGCTTCGCGTTCTCCAGAATGCCGTCGGGGCCGTACGCGATGGCCTCGACCTGCGGGGAGGCGGGCACCATCGTGATGACGACATCGGCGTCCCGGACCGCCTCGGCGATCGAGCTCGCGCCCGTGCCGCCGGCCGCGACCAGCCGGTCGATCTTCTCCTGCTCCAGGGTGTGACCGGTGACGTCGTACCCGGCCTTGATCAGGTTCTCGGACATGGGGGAGCCCATGATGCCGAGTCCGATCCATGCAACCTTGGGGAGGCTGTTGCTCATGAGGGTGCCTTCCGATAAGCGTGTGTACGAGGGGGAGTTCGCCGCCCTCAGCGGGCGGCCCGCGCGGTGGCCGGGAGCCACTCGAAGGCTTCGGCGCTCGGCCGGTCGCCGGGCTTGTACTCCAGCCCGACCCAGCCGTCGTAACCGGCCTTCGTCAGCTCGTCGAGGAGCTGCTCCAGCGGGAGCGAGCCGGTGCCTGGCGCGCCGCGCCCCGGGTTGTCGGCGATCTGGACGTGGCCGGTCTTGCCGGCGCACGCAGTGACGACCTGGCCGAGGTCCTCGCCGTTCATCGAGAGGTGGTACAGGTCCAGCAGGAACTTCGCGTTCCCGAGCCCCGTCGCCGCGTTGACCTTGTCGACGATCTCGATCCCGGCCGGCGCGCTCACCAGGGGGTAGCGCGGCGATTCCGGCTTGTTCAGGGTCTCGATCAGCAGGACCGCCCCGATCCGGTCGGCCGCACGGGCGGCGACGACCAGGTTCTCCAGGGCGAGCTCGTCCTGCACGGCCGGGTCCACACCGTCGACGCGGTTGCCGTAGAGCGCGTTGAGCGCCTTGCAGCCGACCGAGGCGGCGAAGCCGGCCGCCACCTCGATATTGGCGCGGAAGCGGTCCGACTCCGAGCCGGGCACGGAGAGCGCGCCGCGGTCGGGGCCGGGCAGCTGTCCGGCGTAGAAGTTCAGCCCCACCAACTGGGTGCCTGCTTCGTCGAGCGCCTTCTTGAGGGCGTCGAGCTCGGCCTGCGGCGGAGTGGGGGTCTCGATCCATGGCCACCACAGCTCGACCGCGGTGAAGCCGGCCGCGGCGGCGGCCGCGGGACGCTCCAGGAGCGGGAGTTCCGTGAAGAGGATCGAAAGGTTCACATCGAAGCGCTGGTCCGGGTAGCCCATGAGGGTTTCGGCGCTCCTTCCGTATTGCGGAAGTTAGTTTCTACGTAACGGAAGATTGCCTGGAGCTGGGAGAGCTGTCAAGGGGGTGCCCGGAATTCGGCCGGGTGCCTTCGTGTGGGTTGTGCAAGGTGCAACCGGAATTGCGCCGCTTGCTGAGAGGGCGCGGGGCGGGTCAGGGTGGCTGGTGCATCCGATGCAGCCGACCCCCCCACACGAGGTGCCTCGCATGAACCACGCCACCAGCCGGCGCACAGTCCTCGGAGCCCTGTTCGCCGGTGCCGCCCTGACCGTGGCCCCCGCGCCGCCCGGCTCTCCCCGGCCTGCCCCTGACCCCGCACCCACGGTCGGTTCGCGCCCGCGCACCACCCGGCAGCTGCTGCTCGGTACGTACACCTCGGCCGAGGGCGGCGGTGAGGGAATCGGCACGGCCTCGTACGACGCCATCACCGGGGCGATCTCCGCCGGCCCCGCGATCACCGGCGTCGACAACCCCTCGTACCTGGCCATGCACCCCTCGGGCGCCACCGTCTACGCGGTCGACGAGCAGGACCGGGGGCGGGTGACGGCCGTCGCCCTGTCACCGGACGGCGGCCACCGGGTGCTGGGAACCCGCAGCACGGGCGGGGCGGGGTCCACCCATCTCTCCGTCCATCCCACGGGAAGGTGGCTGCTCACCGCGAACTACACCTCCGGCAGCGTCGTGGTGCACCCCATCCGGGGCGACGGCTCGCTGGAGGAGCGCACGGACCTGGTCGCCCACACCGCGCCGCCCCCCGGCCCCGGCCAGGACGGGCCGCACGCCCACCAGATCGTCACCACCCCGGACGGCGACCACATCCTCGCCGTGGACCTGGGCAACGACTCCGTGTACACGTACCGGCTCGACGAGAACCGCGGCACGCTCGACCAGGTCTCCTATGCGGCCCTGCGCCCCGGGGCCGGACCGCGGCACATCACATTTCACCCGGGTGGCCGCTTTGCCTACCTGGCCTGCGAGGTCGACAACACCGCAGTCGTCTGCGGCTACGACCCGGCCACCGGCACCCTGTCCCCGGGCGCCCCGCAGTCCACCGGGACCGGCGCCGGCACCAGCTATCCCGCGCAGTTCCTGGTCACCGGCGACGGCCGGTTCGCCTACCTCGCCAACCGGGGCCACAACAGCCTGACGCGATACGCCGTCGAGGACGACGGTGCCGTGCTGCGGCTGCTCGACACGGTGCCCGTCGGCGGCGACTTCCCCCGGCAGATCGCCTTCTCGCCGGACGGGAAACTGCTCTTCGCGGCGAACCAGAGGTCGAGCACGGTGACAGTGTTCCGGGTCGACGCCCGCAGCGGCGGCCTGACCCGCACCGGTGACGCCTTCCCCGCCCCGGTGGCCGTCTGCGTGCTTCCGTACCGGAGTACGAGCCCGGCCGGCGATTGAGGGCGAAAACGTCACCGGACGACCCCGGCACCCGTCCGTTAGGGTCGGGGCCCGAGCCGCGGGTTCACGAAGACGTGGCGAACGCATGAGGGAGGCACAGTGCGCTTGAGAGTGGAGTTCACCACCGAGCCGTTCGATCTCGACGAGGCGCCCGCCCACGCGGTCGTGGCCCGCGAGGTCATCCAGACGGCCGACCTGGACGCCGTGGACGTCGGCCCCTTCGGCAACACGGCGGAGGGCGGCGCGGACCAGGTGCTCACCGCGGTGGACTCCTTGCTGCGCAGAGCTCTGGCATCGGGTGCCACCCGGGTGTCGCTCCAGGTCAACGTCATCGGGGAGGGCTCGAAGTGACCGAACCGGCGGACCACCCCCTTGTCACCGCGGTCAAGCCGCTCGTCGACGCCATGGGCGCCGAACTGCTCGGGCCCGGGCAGGCGCAGGCCGACGACGTCGTGCTGGCCTGGGAGGGCGAGGACGTCATAGCCGTCCGGCTGCCCCAGCTCTCGGAATCACTCGACCACATCCTGGCCGCCATGGAGCGCCGGCACGGCATGCCGCTCGCCGGGCTCGACCGCAAGGCCAAGCAGTCGGTGGTGCGAACCCTGGAGGCGCGCGGTGCCTTCTCCGTACGGCACGGCGTGGAGACGGTGGCGGGTGCGCTGGGGGTCAGCCGCTTCACCGTCTACAACTACCTCAACAGGGAAAAGAGCCCCTGATGTGGAAGGTATATCCACACAGGTGAAAGGCTCGCATCCCGTAAAACCGCAGATCACCCCACATCTGACCCCTTCAGGGTTCGGATGTGGGGTGATCTCATTGGATGTGGACGCGTGGACGCGTTGTGGACTTTGAGGGGACTCCGCTACGAGACGTCTCTCAATCCACCCTGATCCAGGGCGGCACGCACCGCGTCGACCGACCCCGCGCTGGCGTGCGTGTACAACCACGTGATCTTCGCGCCGCGCTCGTGACCCAAGATCTTCTGGGCGTCAGCCTCCGGCACACCCGCCGCATGCAGGCGCGATGCGAAAGCGTGACGGATGTCGTGCATGTGTGGCCACCGCTCGATGCGACCCGTCACTGGGTTCTCCACCTGTCGGGCAACGCCCGCGGCCTCGCTCGCAGACGTCCACAGTCGCCAGAAGTTGCTTCTGCCTAGCACCCCTTTACGCCGCCCGCGGAACACTAACTCTTTGGCGTGCATTCCGCTGGACGGGGCCGTGCGGGACGGGTCGGCGGGATGCTTCTCCAGGTGTCCCTTCAGGGCGTGAGCCGCACGGGCCGACATCGGAACCGTCCGGCTGCCGGCTTCCGACTTCGGGTATGCCTTCCGCTTCGGCTTGCCGTGGACCTGGATGATCGTCTCGCGGATCTGAATGCTGCCTGCCTCGAAGTCCACGAAGCACCGGCGCAGACCGACGAGTTCACCCCACCGGAGCCCCGTCTCCTCAGCGAAGACCAGCATCGCGTGGAAGTGGTCCGGCATGTGAGTCCGGATCTGCGCGAGCTGATCGTAGGTTGGCGGCATCAGGTCATCTGGGTGCTTCGCCTGGGCCCTGGGGAGCTTGACGCCATCACAAGGGTTATGGCTGATGCGACGGTCCCGCACCGCGGCCGTCAGTAGACGGTCAAGTATCTGGAACGCCTTCGCGATCGTCGCCACGCCCACCACAGCCACGCGGCCGGCGAGCCACTCCTCAACGTCCAGATTCCCGATGGACGTGAGCCGCCATGATCCGAAGTGCGGCTTCACGTGATTGCTCCACACGCTTGCAGCTGTCTCGCGTGTGTTGTCGCCGATGCGCTGGGAGGCCTGCCACTTGGCATACCACTCTTCGACGGTGAGCTGTCCGCGGTCGAGGTCGACGAAGCTTCCGCTGCGGACCTGGTCTCTCGTCTTGTCGAGGAACGCCTCGGCCTTCTTCTTGGCGCCCTGCCCGGTGAAGGTCTTCGCGCGCTGCTTGCCGGACGGGTCTCGATAGCGGGCCTGCCACGAGCCCGTGCAGTCTTTCCGGGTGGGCTTGTCGCCGGGCCTGAACTTTTCCGTGCAGGCCTTGCAGCCGCATGACTTGAGGCGAATCTGCCTGGGGTTGTTTCGAGCCCTAGCGGGCATTGCTGACCTCCTCGCGGCCGGTGACGGTTCGCTGTCGGAAGACGCAGGCCTCCGCGCCGGGAACCGCGACGTATTCTCCGCACCAGCATGTCGCGCCGACGCCCGCCTGGGGGGCGCCAAGCCAGATGAGGAGCGACCGGATTTGCCTGAGTGCCTGGGCGTAGTCCAGGCCCGGTCCTATGACCACGGCCACACGGTCGCGGTCCCACCGAGGCGCGGTCGGGTCCACATCCTCCACAAGCACGGTCGCACACACAAAAAAACCTCCATCGAGACAAGGCGAAGCCCGGCCGCAGGTGGAGGTTACGGCGGAAACACTGACAGTACCCGTCAACTGCTGTGCGTGAAGGGACTTTCGCAGATGGTTGTACTCGGCGGTGAAGGCCTTTACTGGGCTGCCCGCTGACGTTCACTCATGGCTCGCATAGTCGCCTCGATCACTCCGCGGTCCGCGCTGTCGAGGGAGCGGAACAGGTGGAGGAAACGGCGCTCGTCTTCGTCGTCCATGGGGGCCGGCACATGCCGACCGGCAGCCTCGAAGACCTGGGCGACGGGAAGGCCTGCACCGTCGGCGAGCTGGCGGAGCTTGTCGGGGCTCGGCCCGCGGCTGCCGGTTGCCCGGTCGCCGCTCTTCCAGGAGTGGAGCGTGGATGTGGACAGGCCGGAGCGGCGCGCGAGGGTGGACAGGGTCCAGTCCTTCTCTGTCATGACGCGCTCGATGAGTTCCGCAAGGTCATCCACATGTAGAAGCATCGGGCATCATCCACATTCACTACAAGCCGTGTCGCGGCACTTGACCAGCAATGATTTCCACATGCGGACGCTTGGCATATGCGGAATCTCGGACATAGTTGACGCTACGCTCTCCATATCCATTGACATCCATCCACATTCGGCGTTGAATGTGGAAGAGAAGCCGGTGACCGCCTTCCACGCACTGTCACCTTGCAACAACTATCGGCCACGAAGGGGCACCCATATGCATCGCTTGGACAACGGCCAACGCATCCGAGATGCGATACAGGCGGCCGGTCTGTCCATCGAGCGCCTCGCCGAGAAGACCAAAGAGGTCGACCCTGCTGGCTACGGCATCAGTCAGTCGGCGATCGGTCACATGGTCTCCACTGGGACGAGCGGGCGGGCGAGCTTCACTCGCCGCTCGTGCGACCTGGCGGCGAAGGCGCTGGGCAAACCCGTCGAGGAACTGTTCACGAACACCCCTGCCTGACTCTCTCGTGCCGACAGTTTCCACATTCGCTGTAAAACGATCCACATCGACTGAAAGGAGGGGCTGTGGACCAGTCCGGTATCCCCACACCGCTGATGACCAAGGCAGACCTCAAGGACTGGCTGCAGGTCAGCGACTTCTGGGTCCGCGACCGGATGGACACCGACCCGGATTTCGTCCGGCTGTGCGTGATCGACCTTGCGCAGTCCGGAAGTTCGCGTCGCACGATCCGCTTCAACGTCCGGGCCGTCGAGGAGTACCTCGGCATCAGCCCCGCGTCGGTGCCCGTCCCTGCCGTCGCCTGACCTGCACATGAAAGCGGGGCCGCCCAGACCATGCCCGGTCCGGGGACCCCTCGGCATCCCACACACCCTTTGAAGGAGTGGAACACCATGAGTACACAGATTACTGCCCTGACCGAGCCCGACTTGGGCGTGGTCCCGCGCATTTCCTTTATGACGGCGTTGTCGCTGGCCGAGACGATCATCAGCGAGTCGACTGTCATCCCTTCCAGCTTCGTCATCGAGGTGTTGGAGCACGCGCCGACCGAGCCGGTCATCCGGTTCTACTTCCACCGCGACCCGGCCGCTGTACGCGAGTTCGCGGACGAGCGGTGGATGGGTGTGACGACCGAGGTTCGCGGCGACGGTTCGGTGTTCACCGAGGCTCGTGGCACGGACCGCCGCGGGGTGTTGGTGACGGCGTGGTCACTGATGCCTGCCGAGGCGATCGCGGCTGTCGCTAAGCAGGTGGCGGCATGAGCGCCCCGATGACGCCGGAGCAGCGCAAGGCGATCGCCCACCAGCTCGGCGCTGCGAAGCCCGCGACGGACGCACTCCTCGGATCGCTTGCCGAGTCGGTCGCAAACGTCCGCACCCACGATCACCCGAAGTGGGAAGACCTGTTCTGCATGAACCTCTCGTCCTACATGGGCGAGCGGATGGCCCCGGTGCTGCGGCGTCTGGTGGACGCCGAGGCCGAAACCGTACAGCTGCGGGCCCGGGTCGCCGAGCTGGAGGCCGCTGAGGCTGCGGTGCGTGGTCAGCACTACGAGGTCGACGCAAGCCCGGACGGGGACGGTTATTGCATTCAGTGCGGGTCCAACTACCCGTGCGCCACTCTCGTGGCGCTGATTGCGGAGGCGCCGGCCCGCCCGGCCGAGGACCCGCACGACTCGCCCCTGACCTCGACGTCGGTGTCTCCGTGGCAGCGCGCCGTCGACGGACTGAATGCCCTGGTGGACGCGGACGTGATCTTTCACGTCGAACCGGACGGCCACATCAGCGCCCCGTTCAGTGACAAGCACATCGAGTGGGACCTGAAGGCCCGCCGCTGGGTGCTCACCCACGACGACGAGGACGAGGGGATGGCCCCGCATCCGGCTCCGTGTCGGGTGCCTGCCTCCTCTGACTGCACCTGCCCGGTGGAGGACCCGAACGCGGCGCCGCTGGTTGGTCGTGCGCTCCTCGACGCGAAGACGGTGGCGGACGCCGAGGCCACCCACTGGAAGCGGCTCGGGATGGCGCCGGTGGAGGACCCGTGCCGTCCGTGTGGCTGCCCCAAGCGGTTCGACCGGCACGCGGACGGCTGCCCCACGCTCGCCGAGGACCCGCACGACTCGCCGGTTCTCTGCCGGAACGTGAGCCCGTACGGGCGCCGATGTGCGCTGGATGCGGGTCATGACGGCGACCACGCGATGAGCGACTGGGCGGGCGGGCACTTCGGTTGGCCCGCCGAGGACGAGCGTGAGTCCGGCTCGTGCGACGCGTGCGGCGATGCTCCGTCGGCCTGGTGCCCGGACTGCGGCGCCTGCCGGAAGGGCTGCCACAACGGGCACGACGGATCGTGCACCCACCCGAACGCCCCGTGGGGCGCGGTGGACGAGGGGATGGTCTCGCATCCGGCCCCGTGTCGGGTGCCTGCCGCCCCGGACTGCACCTGTCACCGCGTGGACCCGAACGGCTGCGGTGTCTGCGGGATCACGCAGCGGTCGCACGCTCAGCGGTGGAAGCCGCCGGTGGGTTGGCACACGTGGCAGGCCCCGACGGACGCGCAGATCAAGGCCCGGATGCTGGCCCGCCATTCGGCCCGACTGGCGGGCGGTGCCTCGTGATTGGGCTGCTCGCTCTCTCTGCCGCTCTCGTCCTGGCCCTTGGAGGCTCCAATGTCCGTTGACCGTACGCCCGTCACTGGGCGGTTCTACCCCGAGTCCGGGCCGGGTTTCGTCACCTTGGACGTCTCCTCTCTCGTCGACAACAACGTTCACGACCTGCTGGAACTCCTCAGCTCGGATGAGTTCTTCGCCGATTTCGCCAATATGGCCTGCCCCGAACCGGTCGGCAAGCACGACGGCCACGGCCCGGATCGGCTGGAGTTCGAGGAGCTGAAGGACCGGCTCGTCGAGCGGATCGCTACCCGTGTCGCGATGACGGGCCGGCAGGCGCGGCGGGTGGGTGCCCGGGTGTACCGGCTGGGTGTGCAGCTGTCGGCCGAGGCCGACGCGCCCGTGGTGGTTGCGCCGGCTCCCATGCCGTTGCAGCAGGACCGGACGGCGTCATGAGTGCCCGCCGCACGACGGCCGCCGTCTTCTCCGAGTTTCTCTCTGACCTGCCGGACGCCCCTGCTGAGACCCGCGCCCTTGTGGCCCCGCAGCTTCTCCGCGCCCTTGGGCTCACGAAGGAGGAGCGGGACTACCAGGACACGGTGGCCGCCGGATACGTCGAGACACCAGCCGAGTTCACCGCCCGGATCGGCAGTACCCGATGAGCGCCGCTGACCGTCTCGCGATCCTGCGCCGCGCGGTCCGGGACTACGAGGGCGAGTGGACCACGCGCATGGTGCAGCAGCTGTACCGGGCCCGTGGGTACGCCGCCCCGCTGCGGAAGACCGCCCGCGACGGCCTGTCGCTCCTCGCCCGTCAGGGCCTGCTCGTCCTCGACGACACCGACCCCGGCCGCCGGGTGTTCCGCCTCAACCACGCCCACGGAGGCGCCCGATGAAGTGCAACGAGCAGCTGTACAACGACGGTGAGGAGTACTCCTCCCGTGACTGCCAGCTCCAGCTGGGGCACGCGGGAGACCACGAGTACTTCGGGAAGAGGTTCCCCCGCCCCGTGCCGGCCGAGCCCGATCCCGACGTCGCTGACCTGATCGAGCGGGCCGCCGACAAGCGTGGCGCATGGGGGCTGGACGAGGTGGAGTGGCCGATCGTCGTCGAGGTCACGAGCGTCTACGTCATCAAGGCACCGGGCGCTACCGAGGACGAAGCCCTCAGCTACTGGGACGGCGGCGACTACCCCGACCTCGACGGGGAGCAGGCGATTGACGGCAGCTTTGAGATCCGCCGCATCGACCGGTGGCAGCGCCACAGCCTGACGGACGCCCCGATCGGCCCGTCGATCGCGTGCCCCGACTGCGGCAAGTTGGCCATGAACCGCCAGTGGTTCCACGACCCGTTCCGCAAGTGCCACGGCCCGATCGAGTGGCGCGAGAACACCAACGCGAGGGCGCTCCAGTGGCGCTACCGCCGCGAGTTCAAGGCCACCCCGGCGAGCGCGGCATGAGCGACCACCCGAGCACGTTCGGCGGGACGCGGATCCGCCCTGACCACAGCGGCATCGACCGCTCCCAGCGAGAGGTGCAGGACCGGGCCAGCTTCGACCAGGCCCCCGCCGCCGGAGCGTCCTGCCTTCTCATCCTCGCCCTCCCCCTCCTCGGGGTGGCCATCGTTGCCGCCCTCCTCAGCACCACCGGAGTGATCGCGTGACCAACCCCAAGCACGCGCAGGACACCCCGCGGGGCCGGTACTACACCGACCCCGCGGGGGGCCCCGCCCTCGTCTCCGTCACCAACGTCCTCGACACCGCCATCCAGAAACACGCCCTTATCCCGTGGGCCGTCAAGCTCACCGTCGAGCACGTCCTCGACAACCTGTACGACGTCAACACCCGAGTCGACGACGACCGACCCGCCCTCACCCGCGAGATCAAGGCCATCCACCGCGAGGTGAAAGAGACCGCCGGGAACCTCGGCGACCGTATCCACGCGGCAGCCGAGCAGCACGTGCTCGGCGCCCCGGTCGCGGACGACGCCGAGGTCGCCCCGTACCTGGCCCAGCTCATTCGCTGGCTGACCATGTGGGGCGTCGACCTTGCCGAGCATGTCGTCGCCACCGAGATCACGGTCATGCACCGCCGCCTCGGCTACGCCGGGACCGCCGATCTCCTGATCTGGCTGCCCACCGGGCCGGACGGGGCGCTGGAGCTGTGGCTCATCGACTACAAGACGTCGGCCACCCGCTCCGCCAAGTCGGTCTACCCGGAGAACACCCTCCAGCTCGCCGCCCTGCGGTACGCCGAGATCGTCCTCCTCCCCGACGACACCGACGCCCCGATGCCGCAGGTGCAGCGGACCGGTGTCCTCAACCTCCGCGCCCGCAGCCACGCCCTCGTCGAGATGCCCGCCGGCCGCGACGCCCACCGCGCGTTCCGAGGCCTCCTCGAAGGCACCCGCTGGCTGCATGCCGCGCCCTCCACCTATCCCGCCCTGCTCGCGCCCGGCCAGACCGAGGCCCCGCGCAGGCGCACGACCCGAAAGGCGGCCTGATCATGGGTAGCCGCATCCTCACCTTGCAGCGTCAGGCCCGCGAACTCGGCCGCCTGCGCACCGGATACACCGATGGAAAGCGCCCCGTCCGCTCGAAGACGTGGATCGTAACCAGCCACGCCGAGCACTACGTGACCGCAGCCGCCGAGGCGTGGGGCGGAACCGTCGAGAAGTGGCAGCCGCTCGGCAACGGGGCGCCTCAGTTCCGGGTCATCACCGAGGCCGAGACCATCGACGCCCTGATGCCGCCCGGCGACCCGCTGTCGCAGTACAACGAGCTGTGGTCCGGCGGCGGTTGCCAGCGCCGATGCGACGGCGAGCGCGAGCGTCTGTCCAACCAGTCGTGCATCTGCCTGCGGCAGTTCGGCGAGGACTGGCACCAGCAGCCCAAGGGCCGCGTCTGCTCGGCCACGTCCCGCCTCAACGTGATCCTCCCGGACATGCCCGACGTCGGCGTCTGGCGAGCCGAGACCCACAGCTTCTACGCCGCGAACGAGTGGGGCGGCACTGTCGACATGGTGCTGTCCGGCACGAACGGGCAGGGCATGGTCCCCGTCGCGCTCCGCATCGAGCCTCGGCAGCGGGTCGCCGACGGCAAGACGAAGAAGTTCCCAGTCGTCGTCGTCGAGATCCGCGGCATCACTACCCGCCAGGCCCTCACCGGACCGCTCCCGACCGCGCTGGCCCTGGACCCTTCCGGCAGCCGGGCGGTGGCTGCGATTGAGGCACCGCGCCCGGACTACCTCGCCCTCGCCGAGGGTGCGCTCACCTCCGACGACGTCCGCGACATCTGGATGCAGGCGCAGGACGCCGGGCACGTCCACTTCAAGGGCACCGACGACCTGTCGAAGAAGCTCATGGCGATCGCGGCCCGGAAGGACGAGGAGGCCAAGGCCGCCTCTGTGCCGAGCTCGACGGGGCCGGACGAGGACGGCGCCTACGACGCCGAAGTCCTCGACGACACCGAGCAGTCGACCGGATGGCCGGCCGTCGCGCAGTCCGGATCGGGGGCCCGCGCATGAGTTGGCACCTCGGCCGCATGGCTGGCTTCGACATCGAAAGTTCGGGCCTGGACGTCGAGGCTGATCGCATCGTCACCGCCTGCGTCGTCGGATGCGGTGGCGGCCAGCCGGTCACCCCCAAGACCTGGCTCGCCGACCCCGGCATCGACATCCCCGACGAAGCCGCAGCAGTCCACGGCATCACCACCGAGAAGGCCCGCGCAGAAGGGCGCCCGGCCGCCGAAGTGGTCGAGGACATCGTGCACGCCCTCACCGAGGCCGTCACCGAAGGGCTACCCATCGTCGCGATGAACGCGCCGTTCGACCTCACCATCCTCGACCGCGAAGCCCGCCGGTATGGCGTCACGCCCCTCACCGACATCGTTGGTGACGAGCTCCGCGTCATCGACCCCCGTGTGATGGACAAGGCCGTCGACCCGTACCGGCGTGGCCGCCGACGCCTCACCGACCTGTGCGCGCACTACGGGCTCCGCCTCGACGACGCTCACACCGCCGACGCGGACGCGCTCGCGGCCTGCCGCGTCGCATGGTGCCTGGCCGAGAAGTGGCCCCAGCTGCGGGGCACCGCCCTCGACGAACTGCACGTGGTTCAGCAGCAGTGGGCCCAGCAGCAGGCCGCCTCGTACGCGTCCTACCTCGCCCGCACCCCGGGCCGCGAGCACGAGGCGGCCTCGGTTCAGACGGATTGGCCCTTCATCCCGTTCCAGCGGGGGGCGGTATGAACCCGTTGAGTGTTGTGCGTCGTCTCGTCGCGCCTGTCGGCCGGCACCGCGCCATGCCTGAGTCACCGGCCGTCACGCGTGTCGCGTCGTGTCCGTGCCGTGGCTGGGATCGGCTCACCACCCACACCGTCGACGGCGGGGTGATGACCTGCCAGGTGTGTGGCCGACGCACTGCCGCCAACGCCCAGTTCGGGCAGGCCGAGTTGGTGCCCGGTACCAGGTGGCTGGTCTGCGAGGCCACTATCTGCGGCCGCATGACCACTCGCCACACACCGACTCCCGTCCCTGCCTGTTGCGACCAGGCAGGGGCGGGCCCCACCCCGCGCACATGGACCTGCACCTGGTGCGGCAACACGAAGGGGGAACAGTGACCACCGCCCTCCGCACACTGCCCGAGCACGGCACCCTCACCCGCGCCAAGCACCACAACTGCCCCTGCACAGCCTGCACCCAGCGGTTTCGGGACTACACCAACACCCGCACCCGCCTCATCGCATACGGCCGGTGGCAGCCCTACATCGACGCCGAGCCTGTCCGTGCTCACGTCCGCATGCTCTCCGGATACGGCATCGGAATCCAGCGCACCCGGACCCTCGCAGGTCTGGCCAACGGCACCATGTGCCGCCTTCTGTATGGCAGTGGTGGGCGTGGCCCGTCGAAGCGGGTCCGCGCCGTCACCGCCGACAAGATCCTTGCAGTGAAGCCGGTCCTCGAATCGGTGGCACCGACCGCGCTTGTCGACGGGTGCGGCACACAACGCCGCCTCCGCGCCCTGGTCGCCGTCGGCTGGCCACAGAACGCGATCGCACGGCGCGCGGGCATCGACCGGAACACCATCAACGACCAGGTCAACCAGCCGTTGACTACCACGTACGCGGCCACCGCCCTCACCATCCGCAGCCTTTACGAGGAACTGTGGGACCAGGATCCGGCCGCCACGGGCATCGAGGCTCGGTGGATTGCTGAGGCGCAAGCCATGGCTGCCTGCCGCGGCTGGGCACCGCCTGCCGCATGGGACGACGACTCCATCGACAGCCCCGCCGCCACCCCGGACCTTGGGGAAAGCGTCGACCGGTACACGGCGATCGCTGAGGACGCCCTGTGGCTGATGAGCACGCAGGAGTACAGCCGCGAGCAGGCCGCGCACCGTCTCGGCATCACCAAGCGCCATCTTGAGCGGGCCTTGGCACACGACCGAGCCAAGGGGGCGGCGTGAGCTACGCACCCGACACCCTTGCCCGGCCGGCGGACTGGCGTGCCAAGGCTGCCTGCCGCAGATACCCGGACGTGTTCCTGCCGCCCCACACCGAGGGCGACGCGAGCCCAGAAATGGCCCGGCGAATCTGCGCAACCTGCCCGGTCCGACCCGAGTGCCTGGCCGCGGCGATGAAGGAGGAAGGCCGCGGCGACCACCAGTCGCGTGGCGGTGTCCGTGGAGGTCTCACCCCGGCTGAACGTGCCAGCCTCGCCCGCCGGATCCGCGACGTCCCGCCCGAGGACGCGACGCCGGTCATCGCGGCGGTACAGGCCCCGCAGGAGCGCACTCCGGCCAGTGTCTGGGCCGACCACACCACGCCGCTGACCGAAGGCCACACCGCGTGGACCGGATCCGGCTCCGTCGCAATCTGCGGCACGTCGTACACCCCCATGCGGCTCGCCTGGTGGCTCACGTACGGCGAACTCCCGGAGGGGCACCTGACCGCGGACTGCGGCCATAAGGGCTGCGTCACCCCTGCCCACCTCGTCGACCGCGGCGGCACGTACAAGACCGCCCTCGCCCGAGCCGCCGCCTCCCAGAACGGACAGCGCTGATGACCCCTGTAATGCCCAAGACCCGGCGGGCCAGTCGGTACGTCACCACCACCGTTGAGGTGGAGGTCGACATCGCTGAGTACCTGGAGGAGTCCGAGGACGACGAGCTGTCGGAACTCGGCCTCCACCGCGCCAACACCTGCGCTGGTGACCCGGACGGCGGAGCGGACGAGCTGTACCGAGCGCTGAACGCTCTGCACCAGCAGGCGCACGCCGACCAGCCGTTGTTCGTCGACACCTGCCTTCGCGAGCCCTGCCGGTCGCTGTCCCTTCAGAAGTTCCCGAACCTCCGCTGACCTTCCCGGCCCGGGGCCGCCGCGCCCCGGGCCACCACCCGCACCACCACGACCGTACGGAAGAAGGACCGCGTGACCATCGACGCCATGCACTGGGTGTGGAACCACTCCCGCGCCAAGGGGAACGTCCGCATGGTGCTGCTCGCCGTCGCTGACAAGGCACCGGGACTAGACGCGCGGGCCCGCATGGGCACCACTGAGTTCCGCTCCCGGCTCGGCGGGGTCAGCAAGTCCGTGGTCGTGAACGCAGTCGACAAGGCCATCGAGTCCGGCGAACTGGTCATCGATGAGCCTGCGGTCGGGAGCCGGGCGGCGACGTACCAACTGCCTCACGCGGTCGGCTACGTACGCCCGACGTTGAACGCTAGGGGTCCTGAATCAGGACCGGTAAGTGACGGCTACCGGTCCGGAATCGAGACCCCTAAATCAGATCAAGGGTCCGGAATCAGGACCGGTAGCGAAACGGCTAGGGGTCCTGATTCAGGACCGGGGGGGTCCGGAATCGAGACCCCTTGGGGTCCTGAATCAGGACCCCTCAACCAGACCACTCCTACCAGGAGTGCTAGCAAGCAAGAGCGCGAGCCCGAACCAGTCGACCTCGGCCCCCAGATCCCCACCAACGCCCGGCCCCTGGTCGACGCCCTCACCGCGGCCGGAGTCATCGTCCGCTGGAACCTCAGCACCAGCGAGTGGTTCATCGTCGAAGCGCTCGTGAAGCGCACCGGTGTCGCCGCCCTCGCCGCCTACGCCCAGAAGCAGGCCGCGGCCAAGGACATCAGCTACGCAAAGTACTTCCTGCCCGGCTGGCGTGAACTCCCGCCGCTCCCGGAGCCCGGTACCGCCCGCCCGCCCCTTCGTGCGGTGCCCGGCGGTTGGCAGCCCTACACCAACCCTGTCGACCCGTCCGTGTACGAGAACGGATTCTGACCATGCCCGAACCCACCAACATCGGCACCATCGGCCCGTCCGCGTTCGCCCGCATCATGGGCGGCATCCGCGAGAAGCAGCGCCAGGGCGTTACCGCCGGCCCGGTTGACGACGTCCCCACCCCCGACGAGCCCGGCCACCCCGAGTACCACCGCCGGAACCGTGCCGAATGGAACCTCGGCCGGTGGGAGACCGCGACCCCGCCCCGGTACCGCCGCGCGGACGCCACCCACCCCGTCGTCCAGCAGTGGGCCGTCGCCGTCGCCGCGGACCCCACCGAGGCCGGATCGCTGCTGCTGACCGGCACCACCGGCACCGGCAAAACCCACCAGGCGTACGGCGCCCTCCGCCGCATCGCCGCGGCCGGCAGCACCCACCCGTACGAGATCCGGGCCCTCACCGCCGCCGACATGTACGGCCTGCTCCGACCGAACGGCTCCCCGCGCGGCACCGAGGCCGAACTCGCGCGCCTCACCCGCGTGCCGCTCCTTGTCCTCGACGACCTCGGCTCCGCCAAGGCGAGCGAATGGGTCGAGGAGATCACCTATCGGCTCATCAACGAGCGCTACAACGCCTGCAAACCGACCCTCTACACCTCGAACTTGCCCGCCGACTCCCGCGACCGTGAGACCGGCGTCCGCCACGGACCCGACCTCATCACCATCCTCGGCGACCGCATCGTCTCCCGACTGTCCGAGGACACCACCGTCGTTGCCATGGCCGGCCCCGACCGGCGGAGGGCCGCATGACGCACCGGTGCCCGCCGAACTGCCACCGCTGCCCCGACCTCGACGACGACGTCATGCCCCGCTGCATGGGCACCGCCGCCAACCAAGGCACATCCGCCACCGCACGGCTCCTCACCTGGTGCACCTGCGCCGCGAACCGGGCCCTCCCCGCCGAGGACAGCACCAACGCCCGCATAGCCGCACTCGAAGCCCGCATCGCCGAACTGGAGGCCCGCACGTGATCCCAATCCCGTCGGCCGCGGTTGTCGTGATGCTCGCCGGGGCCGACGACTACCGCACCACCACCCCGCCCGAGCAGCAGACCTTCGCCGGGATGCTCGACCGAATCGAGGAGTTCCTCCTCAGCTTCGGCTACACCATCCGCCCCGACCTCGACGAGGCCGCGTGACTGCCCTGTCGTGCTGTGTCTGCGGGCGCCCACTTCGCTCCCAGGCATCCCGGGCCCTCGGGGTCGGCCCCATCTGCCACAGGCGCACACGCGGCCACACAGGGCCCCGCATCCCCACCCCACCACCAGCCGACCACGTACCCGGCCAAGACGAACTGCCTCTGGTCCACCACCAACCCACCCTCTGGAGCCTCTGATGAAACGGCGGTTCCCTCCCAGCCCACCAGCACTCGACCCCCACCCCCACGACGTCCTCAAAGCCGCCATGCGGGACCAGGGCGGTACCTGGACCACCGACCGCGCCGCCGCCGTCTTCGCCACCGCTGGCCTTGACGTCGACCGGGCCAGCGTGTGGGGCCACCTCCGTGAACTCCTCCTCGCCCCAGCCCAGCCCGAGCCCGGGTGGGAACAACACGCCCTCTTCACCTGACCGCCCATGCAGCACGAACTCACCTGGAGCACCTGATGACCGACCACCTGCCCCACGGCCCGTACATCACCACCGTCATCGACGCACTTACCGCCGCCGGCCTGGAGCCCTCCAGCTGGTGGACCTCCGACGCCGAGATCGACCCCTACGCCACCGGCGACGACGCGGGCTGCACCACGATGCTGAACGCCGTCATCGGCTGGGACGACACCGCGGTTGACGAGGACGACGAGGACGGTGAGGAGGGCCTGTTCCTCTTCTGGGACCACCCCGCCGAGCAGTGGCAGTACGCCCGGCCCCGTGCTGAGGGCGGCAACACCGAGCCCGAGTTCCTGCCGAAGCTCGGTCGGTACTCAGACCCGGGCGCCGTCGTCGGCACCGTCCGCGCGCTCCTCGCCAACGAACCGCTGCCCGAGGGCTACGCCCCGTACTGGCACCCGGCCGACGCCGTGCGCACCGCCGTTGAGGCATGGGCCGCCGAAACCCCGTGACGCACAGATGGACGGCCCCGCTCCGGGGCCGTCCGGGACCACCACACCACACACCCCGCACGACGAACCCACCTGGAAAACCCGATGAGCAACACCTGGTACGACCGCCTCGACATCTCCGAGGCCCTGGAAGCTGGCGGCTGGATCGCCGACGACGAGAACCCGCTGGAGATCCTGCGGAAGAACGGCGCCGTCTGGGCGATCAGCAACAGCAGCGGCGACTCCCAACTGGACGGTCCCGGCGGCTGGTCCATCTCGTTCCCGTCGGACGTTCCGGTCGTGGTCGTCGTCGCCACGTGCCTTGCCGCAGCCGGGGACTCCTTCGTCCCGCTCGCGACCGTCACCAAACTGCACCCCACCCCGTGACATGCCGGACGCCCGCCCCGGGTCGTAGCCGGGGCGGGCGCCGGACCACTCCACCACACACCCCGAAGGAGATCCACATGCCGTACCCGCAGTTGCTCACCCCGGAAGAGAAGCTCAGCCAGGGCAAGGCCGCCCTCGGCATTCGTGACGTTGTCGTCCTCTGCGGCAGCATGCGGTTCGCCGACGCCATGGCCGAGGTCGCGATCGAAGAGTCCGTACTGCGTGGCGCCCTGGTCCTGAAGCCCGACTGCAACATGAACGTCGAGCACCCACTGTGGGCTGACCCGGTGGAAGCGGAGGCGCTGAAGGTGCGCCTGGACGACCAGCACCGGCAGAAGATTCGCCTCGCCGACCGCGTGATCGTCGTCGGCGACTACATCGGGGACTCCACCCGCGCCGAAATCGCCTACGCCCGCGAGTTGGGCAAGCCGGTCCGGTTCACCCACCCCGAGGTCGACCCCTCGACCGAGGAGCCGACCCGGTGAGCATCGTGTCCCTGCCGATCCCTGTCGTCGTCACCCGGCACCAGTGCCCGTTCTGCCGCCGCTACACCCGGGCCGATGCTAAGCGCATCGAAGACCACATGACGCGCTGCGGGAAGAACCCAGCGCTGCGAAATTGCAAGACCTGCGAACACCACCTGCCCGCGTACCAGGGAGAGTCCTGCGAACCCGGACGGCACTGCCACTGCGCCGAGTACCCCGAGGCCTGCGACATCAGCGCCGATCCGGAAGGCGCCACCTTCCCGATCTCTGACTGCCCGCAGTGGCAGCCCGCCGCCTGATCCGGTTCCCGCCACCCACACACAGGAGCACGACATGACCGCCCGCCTACGCGACGCCGCACAGCGCGCCCTAGAAGCTCTCGACGACCTGATCGCCAACACCACCGACCCCGGCGTCGAAGCACTCGGCGCCCGGTCCGAGCTGGCCACAGCGCTGAGCAACACCAGCCCGGAGGTGGCCCGGCAGATCCTCGACACCACCACAACGGAGGCCGAGGCCGTAATCCAGCCCCTGACCACCGAGCACTCGTACCGGCTGGAGCACCGCTACTCCGGCTCGACCTGGAGGGAGTGGACGCCCGGTATCGGCACCCAGTCGTCCTACGCGGTCCGCGCGAAGGCTGACCAGCAACTTGCCGAGGCGCGCGAGCGGTGGCCGCAGTACAAGCACCGCATGGTCACCATCACCACCACCGTGACCGAGAACGTCACCACCGCCCCCGCCGTGAGCGAGGAGACGACCCGATGAGCGCCGAGACGTACCGCGCGATCCGCTGCGACCGACGCGACAGCACCGACGAGCGGTGCGACACCGAGTGGAGCCACCCCACCAGGGTCGACACCTTCGCCGAGCTCCGCCGCCACCTGGCCGAGCGCGGCTGGACCCGCCGCGCCGACCGCGACCTCTGCCCCGACCACGCCACCGAGGAGTCGACCCGATGAGCGACCGCACCCCCAACCCGCTGACCGTCCTGGACGACCTCGAACGCGACTGGGCCGCCACCTGCCAAGCGGCCCCAGGCCGGGACCGCCGCCTCGACGCCCTCCACGACGAGGGGCTCATCACCCTCGCAACACGCGCCGGAATGACACCAGCCGACGCCGCACGCGCCGTACACCGCGCCCGCCGCACCCTCGAAGGGGACACCCGATGACCGACCGCAAGCAGCTGCTCCACCTCGTCGACCGCGCCCGACGCGGCAGCATCCTCCCCGCCGAAGCCGACGCCCTCGCCGCCGGGATCACCGAGCTGAGGCAGGAACTAGCCGACGCCGCTGGGGAACTCACCGAAGCGCGCGAGCACAACGACCGCACCTGTGAGGCCGTCGCCGGACGCGACCGGGCCGAGGCCGCCATCGAACGCGTACGGAAGGTGGCCACCCACTGGGCCGTCCTCCGCGCTTACGGAGGCGCCGCCACCGAACTCCGTAAGGCACTGGACGAGAAACCAGCCGAGACGGCACCCCTCGCCCACCAGAGCACGGAGCAGCAGGCCAGCGACTCGACAGGGGTGGACGAACCCGCCCTCGACCAGCCGCAGCAGCCGACCACCACGGAGGCATGACATGACCCGGATCTTCTATGACACCGAGTTCCTCGAAGACGGCAAGAGCATCGAACTCATCAGCATCGGCATGGTCCGTGAATCCGACGGTGCCGAGCTGTACCTCGTCAACCGCGACATGCCCGTCAAGCGGATCAAGAAGCACCCGTTCCTGTCCAAGCACGTCTGGCCGTCGCTCCCCCGTCTGCGCGGTGACATCCACATCGCTTACCGCGACCCGCTGGATAAGGCGCACCACGCCGTCCATCCGCTCCCCGAGATCGCAGCCCGTGTCCGCCGGTTCATCACCGACACCACCAATGCTGAGCTGTGGGCCTGGTACGGCGCCTACGACCACGTCGCCCTTGCCTGGCTGTACGGGCCCATGAGCGACCTGCCCAGCGGAATCCCGATGTGGACCAACGACCTGAAGCAGGAAGCCGAACGGCTCGGCAACCCCCAGCTGCCCGAGCAGCCCACCGGCGTCCACAACGCTCTGGCCGACGCCCGGCACAACCTGGTCCGCGCGCGCTTCCTCGACGCACTGGCCGAGCAGCAGCCCACCCTCTGACCCACCGCGAACCAGTACCCCGCGAACGGAAAACCGCCCCGTGACCACCGAGACAGCCATCTGCGCCGAGTACTCGGCCCAAACCACCGACCACCCGCCAATCGGGCCGTGCGTCCTCCGCCCCGGCCACCTCGGCCGCATCCACCAGGACGTACGGGGCGTGCAGTGGGCGACCGAACCAGACACCGAGCAGCACGCCAACTCGCCGGACAAGCCGATCGACACCGCCCAGGAGGCCGCCCGGCGAGATGCCGCTGAGAACTACCCGCTGCCGTTCTTCGTCCCCAGCACGCCAGTGGAGTACTGCGGCGCCCTCTCTTCGCCGATCTTCGACACGGCGCCCACCGAGTGCGTGCTGCGCCCTGGCCACTCCGGCAGCCACGCCGACAACCGTGGCGGCCGCTGGCGGTACACCACGGACGAGGCCACCACAGGCTGCGACTCCACTGACAACCTCCAGGCCCGGCTGCACGCCGCGATCAGGGCGATCGGCCGCGCCGAGGAAGAGATCGCCGACCTCCGGGGCGAACTCGGCTTCCGCGACCAGACACTGGCCAACCAGCGGGGCGCACACCTGAACCTTCAGAAGGACTACCAGCGGGCCCTGCGCGGCGTGTACGCCGTACAGCGCGTGCGTGCCCTCGCCGGACGGTGGGCAAAGTACGGCAGCGCCGACCTGCACACCGCCGCCAGAATCCTGCGTACCGAAGTCCTCGACGAGCAACTGGACGAGGCCCTGGCCCCGCCGTCCGACATCACCCCGGTCGAGCTGACGGCCAGCGACCTTGCCCAGGCCCTGGACGACGCCCGCGAGAAATCGGGATACGCACTCGACCTCTCCCCAGGGTGCGCGGAAGCCATGGCGGAACGGCTGCTGGAAGTGCTGCACATCAGCCGGCGTACCGACACCCCGGCCGCGGCCGACGTCGGGCTCGAAGCCAGAGTCACAAGTCAGTGACATCCCGAGCGAGCAGCGGCGAGCACCGGCAACCTGCTGTTGATCAAATCCACCCCACCCCCCGAGGGAAGACACCGCATGTTGAAGCGCATCGCATTGAGCCTGCTGCCGGTCGTGTCCGCTGGCTTGCTTGCTTTCGTGCCCTTTCTGTACCTGCTCCTCACTCGGAAGGCTCGTAAGGACCGGGGTCTGTTCGCGGCTTTCACGGCCGCGACCGTGATCGAGGTCGTGATGCTCCTCCTCGTTGGCACCGACAAGGTTGAGGGGGTCCCCGATTTCCTTGGCGGCGTCTACATCGTGGCCCTTGCCGCCGTGGCCGCGATCATGGCCTGGATTGAGCTCAAGCCGGGCAAGGAAGCCGCCGCGCTCCCGGGCGCCGCCTATCTGTGATCAAGACATTGTCCTGCTGTCACGATGACGAGGCAGCCGCCGGTCTCGTCACCCACCGCGGTGGAGGCTACCGCCGACCACGTTGAGCAGGCGCAGGCCGGTGACATCCGGGCTGTCAGCCCTTGCGACATCACCGCCGAGGCCGCCACCGAACGCATATTGCCCGGAACGCTTCAAGCGTCCCGGGCAATATGCGTGAGCGGCAGCGGGCAGGCTACCGAGAAAGTCGCAGGTCCCAGCCGTCTCCGGTGCGGTTCAGGGTGGGGGTGTAGGTGGCGGGGGCGGGGCGGCCGGCCTCTTCCCACTGCTTCAGCCATTCGCGCAGGACGGCCAGGGACGGGGAGTCGGGGGCGTCGGCGAGGATCGTGCCGTCCTGCTGGATGACGGCGGCCGTCGTGGTGGTGGTGTGGCCGATCGACCACAGGTCCGGGGTGAGCCCGGCCATGGTGAGCCGGTGGTCGCCGAGGGCGGCGGCGAAGGTCCGCCACGACGGCAGGTCGATCTCGTCACCCTGGTACGGCTCGGTGTGGGCGTCCTTCAGCAGTCGGTCCAGTGTGGTGCGGGCGCCGGTGTGGAGGTGGTCGTCCTTGCCGCGCCAGGCGATGGAGATCCAGGAGGGGGCGGGGACGCGGTTCTCCCAGTCCACCCACCGGCCGGGCAGGTCGAGGTCGGTCTTGGGCGAGCGGGTGGCCTCGATGTATCCGCCGGTGAACACCTCCTCGACCGATGGCTCGCCGCCGGTGACGCGGATCTTGGCGACGACGGTCATGTTGGGCACGGCCGCGATCGGGAGCGGGGCGACGATGAGGCCGCCGTCGACGACCTGGTCCACCCACGCCGTGGGCAGCCACGGCGGGGTGCACCAGGCCACCATCCGGTCGTAGGGGGCCCGCTCGGGGAAGCCGACGGTGCCGTCGGCGGCGTGGCAGCGGACATGGTCCAGTCCCCGCTGGTGGTGGATGAGGGCCGCCCAGCGGGTCAGGTAGGTGTCGATGTCGAGGCTGGTCACCGTGCCCAAGGGGCCGACGAGCTCGGCGAGCAGGGCGCCGGAGTAGCCGGAGCCGGTGCCGAACTCCACAACGTTCATGCCCGTCTCGACGCCCAGCGTGGACAATTCGCGATGGATGACGACCGGGTTCGAGCGGTGCGGGGTGGCGCCGCGGCCTTCGTGGTGGGTGTAGTGGCGCTCGGGGACGGTCTCGGCGGCCAGGGCGACGGGGCTCACGGTTCACTCCTTGGGAGTATGGACGGGCACGGTGTTCTTAACCGCGCCGGATGGGTGAGGACACGCACCCCCGCGCGGGGCGGCGGTCAGATGGTGAGCGCGGTGTGGTGGTGTTGTCTGTCAAGTTTGTGTGTTCCGATCTTCGACGGATGAACGGGCGTTGTCTGACGGTCGCTGAAAGCGTCTGACAGGGGCTAGTGTGGATGTATGGGTGAGGGCGAATGTGTCCCGGGATCGGCCGCAAGCCTTGAAGGCACGGCGGAAGATTTGGCAGCCGCGTATGTTCGGCACGCTTTTCTTTCAAGACTGCAAAAGGTGATCGACGAACTTCCCGCAGGTAGCGTGGACACCCTCACCCTCAGCCTCCATCCCGAGACGGTGGACGCCCTTCGCTTTGATCACGAGTTGTCTGATGGCGTCTTGCTTGGCGGGCATCGATGGGATCTTGCGCTTGCTGTTCGTACTCAAGACGACCATGGTGATGCCACCCCCTTGGAAGCACGGCTACTGCTTCAGCTGAAGCATGTTCGTGAGCTGGGCCGAAGCTCGGAGTTTCAAAGCAGCCTCCGTACTGCCTTCGCTGTCGCGCATGCACGCCAGCCGACTTTGCCTGGTCTTGATGATCTTGAGGCTCCTGGCGTCGAGGCTCGGGACCGAGCCCTCCTGGTGAGTGCAGCGATTCTCGAAGGGGTCCGTCCCGAGAGACTCAGCCATCTGCGCGACCGCATTGCCGAGTTCATGTCCGCCACCGAGGTTCCCATCAGGGCTTTGAGAAATCCCGGGAAGGTCTTGGGTGAGCTGGCGGAAAAGGGTGAAGTCGCCCGCGTCACTAATCACGGCAAGATCGTGGGCTGGCTCATGCCGGCGACAGAGGCCGAGCAACACCTCGACGACTTGTTGATGCATGGGCGTCTGCGGCGTGGAACGCCTGCTCCGATCGAGCCGATTGACATCGACGGGCTGGAGCGGCCGCTGAGCGAGGCCCTAACTGAGGCGCGCGACAGGGAGCGCAGTTGATCTATCTGGACTCCTGCGCGCTGGTCAAGCTCATCGTCCTGGAGAAAGAGACCAACGCCTTGGTCACCTTCCTCGAAGCGCGCCCCCAGCAAAGGCATGTCACCTCGGAACTCGCCGTGACTGAGGTCATGCGAGTAATCCGGCGAGCCCGTTGTGGCCCTCAAGGACAGGCCCTTCTGGACGAGCCGACGTTCAGCCGACTCCTGGCAGCCGCCGAGAAGCGTCTCAACGCGACTGATCAGCTGACTGTCGACACCACTGTCCTCAAGGCGGCTGGGGCTCTTGAGGAATTCAACATCCGGTCTCTGGACGCGATTCACCTCGCCAGTGCGCTGGTCCTCGGTCCTTCGCTGACCAGCTTCGTCACCTATGACGACAGGCTTCGTGGTCATGCGGAGAACCGCGGGCTCCAAGCGATCTCACCCTCCTGACCAGGTAGTCCAGGACCTCGGCCCGAGGCGCCGATCGGGCCGAGGTCAGCAGCAAGGTGATCGTTTGGTCAAGTGGTGCGGTGGAGGGGAATGACGTTGTCCGGGACGGCGCCCCGGGGAGGCCCGTCGACCTCCAGAACCAACTCACCGGCCGACACCACGAGCGGCTGGCGAACGCGACCGAGCCTTGAGCCCCGGGGGCGGGGCGCGCCCATACCCGGCGCCCTACAGTGCCGGCGGAGTCCACACGTCCGGCCCGCCGCCGCGCCACTCGATCAGTCCGGATCGCTCGACGTCCACCTCGTCCAGCCCGGCCCGGCGCAAGAACTCCACCAGGTCACCCAGGCCGTACGCCAGCCCGAGGACCTCCCCGTCCACCCGCACCCGGCGCCCACCCGTGGGACTCGGCGGGGACACGATCACGCGGAGGACGGCCATACCCCCACCCTCCACCGCCCCCTGCCCGGACGCACCCGGACACCGTCCGGACAGGGCAGCACCCGGCAGGGCAGGCCCATGACGGCGCCTTCGCTACGCCTGCGCCACGGGCAACTGCCGTCGCGTTCCGCCCCGCGCGGTGTCCACGAGGAGGGCGTGCGCACCGGAGCGTGCACCCGGTGCGCCCTGCCTTGCCGACAAGATGTCGGTATCTACTCTCGGCATGACCGCACCCACGAGACCACGAGTACCGGCAACCGCCCCCCAGGGGGTCAACCCGAGCCGAGCGCGACAGGCCGTACGCGACCTGTACGCCAGGCCCACACTCGTCCCCGCGGACCTCAGCGCCCCGCTCCTCGTCCTGCCCCGCTCGCAGGATCCCGGCCCGGACGGGCTGCCCGGCGCTGTGCCGCTGGAGGAAGTCCCGCAGACTGTGGAGCGCTGGGCCCGGCTTGGGATCCGGGGCGTGAAGCTGTTCGCCTTTGGCCACGACCGAGACGCCCAGGGCACCGCGGCTTTCGCCCCCGGCAACCGCATGGTCCGCGCCATCGCCGCGGTCAAGGACACCGACCCGGGCATGGCCGTGACGACCGAGGTATGCGGCTGCTCCTGGACCAACCACGGTCAATGCATCCTGCGGACCACCGGCGGCGACATCGACCTCACCGCGACGTTCCACCTGATGGAGCAGATGGCCGTGCTGCACGCCGAGGCCGGAGCCGACGTCGTCTCACCCACCGCGATGCTCGACGGATCGGTCCGCGCCGTACGCAACGCCCTGGACAACGCCGGACGGTGGGACATCGGCGTGAACCCCAACCTCGCCATCCACACCACCCTGTACGGCCCCTTCAAAGAGCTGATGAAGACGAACCCCATCGCCGGGAACCGCCGCGGCCTCCAGCTCGAACCGGGCCGCGCCGACCGGGACACCCTCGTCCAGGCCCACCACTGGATCAACGAGGGCGCCGACTCATTGACGCTCCAGCCCGTGATGAGCGCCGTCGATGTCCTTACCCGGCTCCGTGACAGCCAGCAGGTGCCGCTGGTCGCCTACTCGACCTCGGGGGAATGGCCGGCCCTGCGCGCCCTCGGCACCGACGGGATGACGGAGTACACCGCGATGCTCAAGCGGGCCGGCGCCGACAACATCCTCACGTTCGCCGCCGAGCAGGTGGCCACCTACCTGGAGGACACCCGTGGATGACCGCCCGTACTTCCGCCCGGCCGCCCTCGACAGCATCCTGATCGACGCCGCCGAGCTCGGGTTCGCCATGTCCTGTGAGGACCGGACCGGCTCGCTCCTCGCCACACTCGCCGCATCCAAGCCCGGCGGTTGCATGGTCGAGCTCGGCACAGGCGTCGGCGCGGGCGCCGCGTGGCTGCTCCACGGCATGCGCCCCGGCACACACCTGACCAGCGTCGAGATGGGCGCCGCCCGCCAGGCCGTCGCCACCAAGCACCTCGGTCACGACCCGCGCGTCACCTTCGAGACCGCAGACGCCGACAAGTGGCTCGACGCCTACAACGGACCGCCGCTCGCCCTCGCCTACGTCGACTGCCGACCCGGGAAGTTCCACCGCCTGGACGACCTCCTCGACCTGCTGGAGCCGGGCGGCCTCTACGTCGTCGACGACCTGCTGCCGCAACCCACTTGGCCCAACGATCACCAGCCGCGCGTCGACGACTTCCTCGCACAACTGCCCGGTCACACCAACTTGCTTGGCACCTCGGCGACATGGGCATCAGGGCTTCTCGTCGGGGCCCGTATCTGACGGTCTATCGTGGGCGGCATGGCCACTGATCTCATTCGTATCGTGTCCCGCGACTCGCCCATGGCGCTCGCCCAGGTTGAGCGCGTCCGCGCCGAGCTGGCCGCGCTCCACCCCGGCATCCGTACCGACGTCGTCCCGGTCAAGACGACCGGCGACAAGTGGATGGGCGACCTCAGCGCGGTCGAGGGCAAGGGCGCGTTCACCAAAGAGGTCGACCAGGCGCTGCTCGCCAGCGAGGCGGACCTCGCCGTGCACTGCGTCAAAGACGTCCCCGCCGACCGGCCCCTGCCCGCCGGGACGACGTTCGCGGCATTCCTCAAGCGCGACGACATCCGCGACGCCCTCGTCCACCCGGCCGGACTGCACCTCGACCAGCTTCCGGCCGGCACCCGGATCGGCACCTCGTCCGTACGGCGTATCGCGCAGCTGGCCGCCTCGCACCCGCACCTGGACTGCGTACCGATGCGCGGCAACGCGAACCGGCGTCTGGAGAAGCTCGCCGCAGGGGAGGCCGACGCGCTGCTCTTGGCCGTCTCCGGCCTGGAGCGCATCGGCCGCACCGACGTGATCACAGAGGTCCTGTCGCCCGAGGTGATGTGCCCGCCGATCGGCGCCGGAGTCCTGGCCCTCCAGTGCCGCGAGGGCGACACGGAGCTCATCGACCTCGTGAGCGGCCTCGGTGACCCCGCCACCCACCGCGAGACGACGGCCGAGCGCATGTTCCTCCACGTCCTGCAGGGCCATTGCAACAGCCCGATCGCCGGATACGCCCAGGTTGAAGGCAACGGCGAACTCTCGCTGCGGGCCAAGGTCTTCACGCCCGACGGGAAGACGGTCCTCAACGCACACGAGTGGGCTGAGCGCCTCGACCCGGCGACCCTCGGCACCTCTGTCGCCGTTGCCCTCCTGCGCCAGGGCGCGCGCGAACTGATCGACGGGATCGCCCACTGAGCCACCGATACGGGACTCACCCCGCCCACCCGACATCGCGTACCTCAACGCCATCGAGGTAGGACACGAAGGAGACCCAGCACCAGGCCCCGAAGGCATCGGCGACCTCCTCGCCGCTCGGTGCCGGCCACCGCTCCGGACACGCAGCGACCTCGACGCACAGGTCCTGCACCGCCGCCCGCGCCTTGTCGGACGGCAGCTCGGTCATGACCTCCGCGGCCAGCCACTCCAGCCGTACGTTCCGCATCCCGCACCCCCGTGATCGACAGGGACAGCACGCTATGGCTGGGCAGCCGTTCCTGCCGGGGCCTGTGGATAACTCCGTGGCGCTACTCGCGTACGCGGGTAACCGTGACGGTCGCATGTCTGGTCGTTCCTGCCAGCACCTCCACCAGCAGCCCCCGGTCGCACGTCGTGTACGCCTCACCCCCACCGGTCCAGGCCGCGGCGCCCGGCTCGGAGGCGACCAGGGCGGCAGCAGCATGGAAGCGCACCGGGGCGCTCAGCCGCCGCGACAGCGCCACCCGCCCGTCGGGGAGCTCGACCGCGAGATGCGTCGGTCGGGCCGGATGGCCCACGTACCCGACGACCGGGCAGTCAACGGTGTCGGCATGCCGCAATTTCCGCCACCCGTACCGACCGCTGGGATAAGGCCCATCCAGCGACTTGATCACCAAGCCTTCGATGCCCTGCTCCCGAAGGGCCTCCCACCAGACGCGCGCCTCGTCGGGATCGGTCGTCATCGGCGTCGGCTGGATCGGCGGCTCACCGGACACCTCAGCCAGCAGCAAGGCACGGCGCACAAGATACGGGCGCGACCGCACGTCGCCCTCCTCGGGATGCTGTAGAAGGTCGAACGCCACGAACGTGGCCGGCAGGTGCTTGGCGAGCACATACGCCCTTGCGTGGCCGCTGGCCGCCCGCTGCTGCACTGCACTGAAGTCCAGCCGCCCGTTCCGGTAGATGACGATCTCGCCGTCCAAGATCACCCCGGGACGGAGCCGCATGGAACCGACCGCCAGGTCCATCCACGCTGATGTGATCACCCGGCCCGTCTTCGACCGCAGAACAGCCGTCGACTCGGTGCGCTCCACCGTTGCCCGGTGGCCGTCGTACTTCGGCTCGTACGCCAGGCCCGGCAATGTGGGCAGGGTGTCGACGGCCTTCGCGAGCGCGACCGCGATCGGCGGATCCATACGACCAGCGTGCGACGACGCACCCGCTACAGCAGCCCAAGCGCGGTATCCGGACGACAGAGCTGGCAGGCCAAAGCGCTGTCCTCAGCAAGCAGACCCACGGCCTGATCACGCGAAATGGCCTTGACCCGGGTACCGGACGGACGACAAAAGCCCTGATGCACACCGATCGCACGCCGACCCTCGCCAATGCCCTGCTCGACCACCCAGTCCGGAGGCGGGGGCGGAGGCCGACGCTCAGCGAGCGCGGCCTGGCGCTGCTCCTCCTGCTCGATCCAGCGGTCAGTCTGGTCAAGCTGGCGCTGCTGGACACGGCGGAGGAAGCGGAGCTTCTCCAATCGCGACACTGACTCTTCGGACACATGTTCGAGTCTACGAGCGGGATGTCCGCATAGCGCGATGCCCCCGCTCATGAGGGGCTGGGAGGTAGTGGCAGCCGAACTGCGTGGACGACCGCCCGGCCCGTTTCACGCCCTGTCCGACGCCGTGGAGGCCACCGCGCGGACGGCGATGGCCGCGATGTCGTCGTCCAGATGGTCTTGGCTGTAGTGGACCAGGTCGTTGTGCAACTGCTTGAGCAACCGGGACGGGGAGTCCGTGTCCCACTGTCCCGCGTGCTTCACCAGCGGGAAGAACGCGCCGGTGCGGTCGCGGGTCTCGGTGACGCCGTCGGTGTAGAGCAGCAGCTGATCCCCGGCGGCAAAGGAGACGGTGTCGATGCGGTAGTCCTCCCCGAGCAACGCGCCCATGTTGATGGGCGGCGAGGAAGCCGTGGGGGTGACCTCGCGGACCGCTCCCGCGTGGAACAGCAACGGAGGGGGGTGTCCGCAGTTGACGATTCCGACGGCCGATCCGTCGTCGGGAATCTCAGCGAGCACGGCCGTCGCGAAGGACTCCGTGTGGTCGCCGGGAAGCAACGCGGTGTAGCGGCCCATGCTGACGTCCAGCCGGTGTGCCAGCCGTGCCAGGTCCGGCTCGTCGTACGCGAATTCCCGGAAGGAGCTGACGATCGCTGAGGCCATGCCGACCGCGGAGAGACCCTTGCCGCGCACGTCTCCGATGACCAGGCGGACGCCGCGGACTGTCTCCAGTGCTTCGTAGAAGTCGCCGCCGACGCGGGCCCGGGCCGCGGCGGCCAGGTACAGGGCCTCGAGGTCCAGCCGGCCGAGGCGGTGCGGCATGGGGCGCAGCAGGACTCTCTGGGTCGTCTCGGCTACGGAGCTGACCTCGGCGAGGGCCTGCTCCCGCTTCTGGCGCACATGGCTGGCGCAGGCAGCCGCGGCGGTGGCGCCCACGATGACCACGAGGGTGAACAGGTGTGTGTACGAGTTCTCGCCCACATGGGCGAAGGTCACGGCGACCACTGCGTCGATGGCCGCAGCGAGCACGCCGATGGCCACCGTTCCGGCCACTGGCCACACCGCGGCGGCGAAGGCGGGGGCGAGTGGGAGAAAGCGGCTGAAGTAGAGATGACTCGGAGTTGCGAAGGACAGCACGGCGATAATGGCGGTCAGCGCCAGAGGCACCAGGAACGTCAGCTCCTCCTGGAGACTGCCCGCACGACGCCGGAATCGACCGGAACGGTTCACACAAACAGCCTATATAGGTGATTGCGGGCGAACCGGTCAGGCGCAACGCCCGCACCACGAACCCACCGCCGCCCCGGCCCGGGATAACCCCCACCCGCCTGATCACGCAAAATCGCCTTGCCCCAGGTGCACAGCGCGATGCCCCTTCTCGGGGCGCCATATGGCCGCGCCTCGTCGCCCGGACACTATCCAGACAGGGTTCAGCGCCCCCCCGCTGAATAAATCTGAACATCCCTGAACAACCCTCTGGACAGCAGGAAGCCCCCTGCCGTCGGAACGGCAGAGGGCCAGGACACAGCACCCCAAGGGCGATCAGCGCCGCACGTCCGCGCCACGCCGCCCCGACTGGGTATCAATCCGGGCGATCTCCACCCTGGCCTTCGCGAGCACCGCGGTGAGCGCGACGACACACACGCTTCCGATCGCGATGACCAGCCCAGCAGTTCCGCTCACGGTTCGGTCCTTCCACTCTTCGGTGGCCCGGCCCAGAACCAGCGGCGATGCTCAGGCTACGGCGGTTGCCCCAGCTCCCGGACCGCACCACCCGACATCGCGGACCTCAAGCCCGTCCGCGTAGGCAACGACGGACACCCAGCAGCGGGAACCGAACACGTCGGCCACCTCCTCGCTGCCGGGGGCCGGCCACCTGGTCGGGTCCTGCAGCACTTCATCGATCACGGCCTGGACCTCGTCCCTGGCCTGGATGGTGGGCAGTTCGGCGACGGCCTCGGCGGCCAGCCACTCCAGCACGACACGCATCAGCGCCTCCTCAAGTCGGCAGGCGAGCACCGTACGCGCGACGACGACCAGCCCCGCCCGACCTGTGGATAACACCGTCAGTCGGTGAAAGAGCCGTCCATGCGCCGCTGATGACCACCCAGCAGGTGCTTGCACTGCGGGCAGTGCCGCATCGTGCCCCGCTTCACCGCCAACGAGATCCCCACCGTGCACAGGTGCATGAAGCCCACGGCCAAGCTTTGGACCATCCGGGCCAGCCCCGGCTTCGTACACGTCCCACAGTCCCGACACCCACTACTCATTGCGCCCCCTCGTCGTCCGACCCGAAAAGTCGAAACCTACCTGCATATCGACAGCCTGCGGCCACTTCCCGGACAACCTGCCGGATTCCTCAACGGGAGCCCCGCCGCGGGCGATACGGTCCAACACCGTGCGATACACCTACCGCTGCGACGCCTGCCGCCTCACCTGGGACGAGCAATCCGACTTCTACCTGGCCGAGGCTGACCGGAAGAAGCACCGACGCCGGACCCACGAGGGCGCCAGGCCGGACGACCAGATCATCGAAACCCCCGGCCCCCTCAACCACCTGAGCGAAGCCGCCTGGGCCGGCCTGGAAGTCACCGTCCGGGGGATCTACCGTGGGCTCACCTCGAAGGCGTTCAAGGAGATGCAGCAGACCGAGTGGTTTCGGCAGGCGGGGATACTCCTTGGCAGCGGGGTCCTGATCGTGATGGTCGTCAACTGGATCACCCGCTGACCCGGGCGGTGTACCGCTCGCTGGCCTCGTGCGGGAGTGACGGAGCCCCGGCCGGCCGACGGGGGCGGCCGACCGGGGCGTGGGCCCGCCCGCGGCCGATCGGCGTGATGGCAGCCGCGGGCGGGAGTCAGTTGCGCCACGTCGTCCCCGGCCGGTCCCACGATGGGCGGGTGTAGGGCGTGTAGTGGTCGCCCTTGTGCCCGGGCGGGAGGGTGCACCGCGCGGCGGTCTTCGGATTCATGTCCCAGCAGCAGTGCGTGATGCGGTCCGTCGATTCCGTCTTCATCAGCGGGCCTCCCGCCAGGCGCGGCCGAGCTGGACCCTCGTGGGGCAGGTCTTCCCGGCTCGGCAGGCCGCGCAGATCAGGGTGTGGTCGAGGAGCGTCTTGTACGCGGCATCGGGCGAGGGTTTCTTCAAGGTGGTCACTGGCGGCCTTTCCAGCAGGTGGGGCAGCAACGGGGAAACCAGCGGCAAGAGGTGCCGTGCGCGTTTACCGGGCGCGGCCCGAGGTCATGAGCCGCCGAGTTGGACAAGGGCGCGGCACAGAAGCAGCAGTTCGCGCCGCGCTGCTGCGCGTCGGACAGCGACGCCGGGTCAGGAAGATCAGGCAGAGGTAACGCAGTAGCGGCAGGTGGGGGCATGGTCGGCTCCACATCGGTGGCAAACGTGCACCCGCAGGAGACGATCGGCCACACTTGAGACTGTTCCGACAGGACGACGGCCCCGGCCGGAACAAGGCCGCGAATGACGGCGCCGCAGTGCCAGCAAGCCGCGCCGTGGAGGCGAGCAATGCTCACCGGCCCTTCGACGAGCACAGGGGTGGTCATGGGGCCCCTCCTCTCTACCTGTGTGATGCGGACAGGTAGATCGTGGGGCCTGGGAAGAGGCACAACTGCTACAAGGTGTAGCAGTCCGTCAGACGGCGCCGATCCAGTGAGCGAAATGCGACAGGGACTCAGCGTCGGCGCGGTGAAAACGTCGCAGGCTGCCAGCGACATCCCGCGCCCACGGATGCTCGCGGGTGTGCTGGGGAGCCACTGCTCGGGCTACCTTGAGGCTCTCGAAGGCATCTGCGGGGAGACCTGCCCAGCTCTGCGCGCGGGCGAGCTCGATGTAGAAGCCGCTGCGGCGCTCGGCCGGCAGAGTGGCGGGCGGCTTCCACTCGGTGGCAACTCTCAGCGCGCGGTCGACGTGTCCGGGGCCGAGGCTGACCGCGACGGACACCTCGTGGATGCGGACGGAATCCGGGCCGAACGTCGTGCCAAGGTAGACGCGTTCGTCCGCCACCTGGTCGCCGAGCTCGCGAGCATGCCTCAGATGAATGTCCGCCGCATCCGCGTTTCCGGCGCGGCCAGCGATGACAGCGGCCCGCATGTGCAAGGCGCCGCGCGCCGCTGCCTCAGTGCGCCCGGTGGGTGGCGGGGCAATGTCAGCGGCCTGCTCAAGCGCAGAGAGACCGATCGTGTGGGTGCGGGCGGCAAAGAATGTCTCCGCACGAACATACGATGCCGCCGCCTGGACGAGAGGATCAGCGGAGCGGTCGGCTGCCCAGCGCATCAGGTCGATGAGCCGGGCGGACAGGTCGTGGGCGCCGTACTTGAACGCGATCGCGTCGGCGGTGCGGGCGGCAGCGGCCAGCATCCGGGCAGCGTCCTGGTGGTCGGTGCTGCGTGCAGTGTGGACCTGCCGAATGGCGTCATTGAGAAGGCCGGGGATCTCCACCGCGATCCGGCCGTACTGGGCGCCGAGCCGCCAGCCCACCGCCGCGTTGACCCCGTCCGTCAACTCGCCTGACGTACGGGACGGTAGACCCTGGGGAATGTCGTATCCGGCGATCGCTTCCGACAGGGCGGGCAGAGCACAGTGGACGCGTCGCTCGGTGCCGACATACCCCGTGCGTAGCTGCGTGGCGTCCACCTCAAGGGCAGCGGCGATCGCTTCGAGCACCTCGTCGCTCGGCCGCCGCGCCCCACGCTCGACGGAGCGAATGGTGGCGTAGGAGACGTGGGCTGCTGCGGCCAGGCCGGTCTGGGTGAGGCGGCGCGCGCGGCGGCGGGCGGCGATACGCTCACCGACCTCGTGCGGGGAGTCGGCGGACATGATCTGACCGTACCCACACAGTGACGGTGCGGGTACGGATTCGGAATCGTCGGCTACTCGTTGACAATCGCGGGCAACTCCATGAGGGAGTCGACCACCCAGTCTGCTGTTTCCCATACCTGTGGGTCGGCGGCCCACAAGTGCCCCCACGGCCCGCGACGGAGGTGCACCGTCCGAAGCCCAGCCGCGCGGGCCGGAAAGGTGTCGTTCATGGGGTGGTCACCGACGTAGACGGTGTCCCACGCCATGGCCTGGGAAGCGTCGAGGACCCGTGCGAAGAAGTCGGGCGACGGCTTGGCGCACCCCCACTCCCCAGAGGTGGCGATGAAGTCAGCCGGCAGATCCAGAGCCCGGAGCAGCTGCCCCGCCTTCACGTTTTGGTTGCCCGCAATGACAACCCGGACACCGAGCTCCTGCAGTGCAACGAGCGCAGGTCGCACGTCCTCGTACAGGTCGGTCTCGTCAAGGTACTCGCCGCGACCGGCAGCTTCCCTGGCGGCGTATTCGGCTGGCACGTCGATGCCCGGACGGAGGAGGCGGAGAGCTTCTGCATTGTCGAGGCCCTGGGCGGTGACGGCGCCGACGAGCGCGGACAGGGTGTGTCTGGAGACGCCCAGCCAGTCGGCCCAGGAAGCCCAGTAGCGGTCATCCCGGACGAGGGTTTCACCGATGTCGAACACGATCGTCTCAATCACGCGGCGAGCCTACGGGCGGTGTCGGATACGACGAAACCGCCCCTCCCGCCCGAAGGTGGCAGGGGACGTGGTGGTTCATGAGCGGCGGCGGTCCGGCGACCCAGTTGGTCGGCCCGGCCGGAGAGTCCGAGGTGGTGCTTGAGAACCCTCATCCACACCACCGCCCGCGGCTTTCCCCGCGCGGTCAACAACCTCTGCCTGCAAGCCCTGGTCGCCACCTTCGCCGCCGGCAAATCCATCGTCGACGACAAAGCCGCCCAGTCCGCCGTCATAGAAATCCTCGACTGACGGACTAACTTGCGCCCACTCGTCCAGAGCGGAGTTGCTCCTGCCTTGCCACATAAACCCCCCGGCACGAGCTGAGGAACGCGGAACTGAGACCGAAGACGATGAACCATCGCAAGGCCCCGTCAATCGACGGATCCATCAGAGTCCATACAAGACACGACCCAAACAAGACACACCCAAAGACGTTGCCCCACAACCGCGCTCCCGGACCGAACTGCACCCTCATGATCCCCCACCACACGAACGGCACTGCTCATGACGACCAACACCTTAGGTGAAACGATCACACGTTCATCACCTCAACGACGGCGACAGCTGCGTAACAGTCGTTGAACACCGGCACCTTGCCGACCAACACGACACCTCGCCCACCACCGCCCCGCTGGAACCACTCCAGCGGGGCGGTCCGCTTCTCACTCATCGGCATCCCGAACGCCGCACCCGTCGGAATGTTCAGCGTCGCGCAACAACCGCCTGCGACGCGGTCGGGATCACGCAGCACTCCGCCGTCGGTCCGTGCCGGTCATGGCGATGACACGGGTGTCCTCAGAGGGCGGTATGTGACGTGATGCCGCGTTTGTTGTCGCTGGAACGTGTGGCCCAGGCGTATCGGGGCTGATCGGGGAGTCGTGGTGTGCTGGAGTGTTCCTCGTGAGTGACCGCCAGCCCTACAAGAGTGACTTGTCCGATGAGCGGTGGGCTCTGATCGAGCCCGTTATCGGCTCGTGGAAGGCCCGGCATCCCTCGGTCAGCGGCCACCAGGGCGCCTACGAGATGCGGGAGATCGTCAACGCCCTGCTCTACCAGTCCCGTACCGGCTGCCAGTGGGACTACCTCCCCCACGACCTGCCTCCGGCCGGTGCGGTGAAGTACTACTTCTACACGTGGCGCGATGACGGCACCGACCAGACCATCCACGACCTGCTGCGCTGGCAGGTTCGCGAGAGCCGGGGGCGCAAGGTCGATCCCAGCCTGGTGGTGCTCGACACCCAGAGCCTGCGCGCGGCCACCGGGGTGCCCGCCGACACCACCGGCAAGGACGCGGCAAAAAAAGTCCCGGGCCGCAAGCGCGGCCTGGCAGTTGATGTTCTCGGGCTGGTGATCGCGGTGGTGGTGCTGGCCGCGTCCGCGCACGACAACGCCGCCGGCATTGCCTTGCTGGACAAGGTCGCAGCCGACACCGACACGGTGCAGAAGGCCCTGGTCGACCAGGGGTTCAAGACTGCTGTCGTCGACCACGGCAAGAAGGTCGGCATCGACGTCGAAGTCGTCGAGCGCAACCCGACGACCAGCGGGTTCGTCCCGCAACCGATCCGGTGGCGAGTGGAGCAGGTGAACGGGATCATGATGCTGCACCGCAGGCTGGTCCGCGACTACGAACACCGGCCCGCCTCGGCCGAGTCGAGGGTGTACTGGGCCATAAGCGACCGCATGTCCAGGATGCTCACTGCGACCTCCACTCCCACCTGGCGCGGCGCATGAACAACGACGACCTCACCCTGGGGGCGGTCCTCGCGCGCCTGGATGAGCAAGAGCGTGAGAGGGCAGTACGTGACGTGATGCCCTCTCAGCAGACACTGAGCGCCAGCCGATGCGCCGTCCAGGTCAGTGACCGTGGATCCACCATTGGATGACCAGCAGTCCGGCAGGTCCCAAGGACGCCGCCACGCTGAGGGCGGCGCGACGGAGCACTTCGTGGCGCGGAGCTGGTGCGGGATGCGTCCTCCGAGGGCGGTGGAAGTAGCTGGGGTGCCGCTTCGGCATAGCGAACTCCTTTGTGGGCCGGGGCGATCCAGTCGATACACCCCGTGGCGTTGCCTCCTGACGATGCAGCCCGCACGGACTGTCCAGCAGCCCCCCTGGACGAACCCTGGACGGGTTCGGGACGATCGGCCGTTTCACGGGTCCGGGGACCGGGCCTTGGGTACCGTTCCTGGAATGCCGACCAATAGCGCCAGTTCGTCCAGTACATCGGAACCCGTGGCGTCGTTCTGTCAGCGCCTTCAAGAGCTGAGGTTGTCTTTCGGCGCTTCTGTCAGGGACATCGAACGGAAGACCAAAGAGCTCGGGGCCCCGTATCCAAGGTCCACCATCCAAGCGAAACTGGCGGGCGTGCATAAGCCGGACTGGCCGTTCGTGGCTGCTTTTGTTCAGGCATGTCACGAGTGCGGTGGCTCGTCTGAAGAGCCGGACCTCAAGTCCTGGCACCAGAAGTACCTGACGATGATGCGCGAGCATCTGGTCGTGGTCCGTGCCGCCGCCGATGACCTGGGCGACCCTGAACGCGGCAGATTCATGGCCGACCTGACGGACGTCCTGGAAACGCTGCCGGTCGAAGATCTGACGCGGGTGGCTCGCGAGTCCGGCATCGACATACCCGTGCCGGACGGCGAGGTGAACGCCCGCCTGGTCATTCAGAGCGTTCGTTCGGTCGGCCAGTTCATCAGGCTGATCGACGGGTGCTCGGAAGGCGGTGGATGGGCGCGATCCTGGCAGTTTCAGGCGGACCGCATGCAGGCGGCCCTGGACCGTCCGGAGGCGATTTCCATCGTGGTGGTCTTCAAGAGCACCGGCGAACGGGTATTGGTCAGCCTCCCCGCCGACATGGAAATCGAGAGCGCGGCAAAACACATCGTCGGTGAGATATTCCTCCGTGAACTGCCCGCCCCGCGCCGTGCCCTCTATATCACCGACACTAATTTCTCCCTCACGCACAACGGGACGGAGTACAGGTCTGGAACATTGCAGAGTGTGGGCGTCAGGGAGGGGGACGAGGTCTCGGTCACCAGCATGACGACGTACCCATGGGCGCACAACATCGACTACGCGGCCGCGTTGCGGGAGGCCGACATGGGGGTGGCGGAGGTAGACCCCCACTATTGCCTCATGGGGAACGTTCGGAGCACCGTCGTCGCAAGAATGCGTGCCTACGGGTTGACCTTGTGCGGCGGGCCTGGGGGCGAATTCATGAGTCGCCGTACCTCCCCCATCTATTCGGACTTCCTCTGGAATGAACGGGACGCCGGCTAAGTTGCCGCTTGCTGCAACGCACGCAGGTCATCCGGCCTGCGCGGGTGGTGCGGCCTTCGGAAGCCGTCTTCCCCGCAGGCCAGCCGCCCGGTCAGGCCGCAACCAGCCCGACAGCCCCACCCGAAAGCCCGAAACGGGCATCACGTCACGTACTGCCCTCTCAGAGAGGCGGGACACGATGCGCTCACCGAGCGCGGCAGCAAGGTCACGGCCGTCACCAGACCTGGCAGGCAGATTGCTGGTGTACAAAGTCGGCCGGCACGAGTTGTACCGCTCGTTGACCAGCCGGTAGGTGACCTCCTCCGTCCACTCAGTGGCCTTGGCCGAGCCGAGGTCGTCGAGGACGAGGAGCGGGACGCGGGCCAGGCGGCGCAACTCTTCCTCAGTGCCACGGGCGGACCCGCTGGGCCGGAGGAGGCCGTACATGTCGGCGGCCGTGGTGGCAACGATCTCGTACGTCCGCGGCCCGGCGGCCGCAATACGGCGGAGCGCCCCGTACGCCTGAAAGGTCTTCCCGGTGCCGGTCGTTCCGGTGAGGAGCAGCGACCCAGCCGTCTCAGGGTCGGCGGCCACCGCGTCGGCCCACTGCTGAACACCGGGGTGAGTGGCGTCGGAGCGCCGGTAGCGGGGCGGGGCCGCGGTCTCCCACCGCTTCAGCGCCCACTCGGCGCGTCGACGACGGTGGTACTCCGGGTGGCCGGGCTCGTCAGGCGACGGGGTGTTATCGACGGGGCCGGGGCCGATGGTGCGTTGACGCTCAACAATGCCGGCCATGACGTTGGCGAGTGCGGACGGGCCGAGAGCGCCGATGCTGATGGGTTCCATGGTCAGAATCCGTTCTCGTACACGGACGGGTCGACGGGGTTGGTGTAGGGCTGCCAGCCGCCGGACACCGCACGGAGCGGCGGGCGTTCGGCGGTCGGATGCGGCAGGGGCGGCAGTTCGGCCCATCCCTTGATGAAGTACTTCGCGGACTCAACGGGCGTGCGCGCGGCGACCTTGGCGGCGTGCTCGGCAAGTGCGGGAACGCCGGCCTTCTTGATGAGGGCCAGGACGGGGGACCATTCATTGCCCTTGAACGGCCAGCGGACGCGGACGCCTGCGAGCGACAGGGCATCGACGAGGGGGCGGGCTTCGATGGGGATGCCGTAGTCGTGGTCGGCGGGCGTCCCTGCTTGCTGGTACTCAGCGGACGTAGTGGAACTACTGGAACTACTGAGGGCAGCTCCTGCCCTAGCGGGGGTCAGCTCCTGCCCTAGCTCTAGGGCATCTCCTGCCCCAGCCTGGGGCATCTCCTGCCCTAGTCCTTGGGCGTCTAGGGCATCTCCTGCCCCAGAGTTGGTCATCTCCTGCCCTAGCTCAATCCCGTCCGAATCGGGCACGGCGGCGCCCTCCGGAATGCGGATCTTGTACTTCGTCCGGGCCTTCTCCGACCGGGCCGCGGCCACGCTCGGGCGGTCCCGGGACAGCCAGCCGCCGCCTTCGAGGTTGTTCAGGTGGGTGCGAACGGATGCACGGGCCATGCCCGTCGCTTCTTCGAGCGTCGTCAGCGACGGCATAAGGCGGTCCGGGATGATGCCGGTACGTACGTCCGCCCATGTGGCGATCGTGAGCGCCAGACCACGAGACAGCGGCGGAAGATTGCTGCTGCGGATCGCGCGCTCGAACTCGAACCGGCTCGGCATGTACGGCTTCTCTCGGTCGTGGTGGTACGGGTGATGGGCCCGGGGCGCGACGGCCCCGGGCCACGGGGGAATCAGCGAGGCAGCACGAAACCGCGCCGATAGTCGACGCATCGTGAGTCGGTGAAGGAAAGGGCGGGCCCCGGAACAATCGGCCGGCACCCGCCGAGGGCTACAGCAAGACGATCAGGACTGGGAAGCCCCAGTCAGCTGCGCACGCAACGACCGAAACCGCTCCTCGAAGACCGGGAGCGCGGCAAGCAGCTGGTCAACGCCAGCCACATCCAGCACGCAGGACCCCCACCTGACCGTACGCATCAACGGACACCCGCCTCAGCGGCATGCAGAGCAACAGCCGACCGAAGCGCACGCAGCGTCGACGCCGGGTCCGGAGACTTGCCCATCGCGATCTCCATCGCCGACGCGGCCAGGGAGAACGCAGCATGGGACAACTGCTCCTCCTCCGGCTCATCCAACGGCGTCCTCGCCGGGAAAAGCACATCAGCCAAACTCCGCCGATCAGCGATCAGCCTGACCAGGTCGGCAGTCCTCTCGCGAATCAACTCATCCAGCCCCGCAAGCGGATCAGTGCGCCCACGGAACGTGACACGCGCCTCAGTGACCGGCTCGCGAGTGGCGACCATGAACGGCGCAGCCGTACGATGCATGGCGAATCCTTCTCTCTGAACAGGGTTGGTTCATTGATCAGCGAGTGCGACCTCGCTGGTTCTGACGGCCGGGCGGTCTCTACACCGCTCGGCCGTTGTCAGCTCTCCGGGTCGTCCCCGTGTAGGTCAGTTCGCGCCCCAGGCCTTTTTGGGTTGGCCTGGAAGTACGCCCTGACCTCGGACTCTCGCCACTTCAAGCGGGTGCTCCCACGCGTGGGCACCGGCTCAGGGAAGACGCCCTTTACCCTCAGCGCGTGCAGGGCCTGACGACTGATCTCGAAGCGCTGCGAGATCTCGGTGATCGTCAACAGTTCATCCCTCCTCTCCGTAGGGAGTTCCTCGGGCACGGGTGCCATCCTTCCCCAACCTCTTGACAACGTCAAGAGGTTGCGTATTGTGTTCGTGTCAGCACAAAGCCCCGGCTCGTGGTTGCACGCGAACCGGGGCTGCTGACAGCGGCGGTGCCCAGTGGTTGCACACCGGGCACCGCCTCAACCCCGACTCGTGGTTGCACACGAGACCGGGCCAGCCAGACACCTGCTAGTGACAGGAGACTGACCATGCAGCATCCTCCCACCCGCCGGTCCCGCCGCGCAGCCGGGCGTGCCCGCCGCGCTGTGATCCGTACCAGGGCTACGGCGAACCGGCTCGCCGCTTCGTGCCGCCGCCGGCCCCGCTCCATCACCACCCACCTGATCGCCGCCGGGGTTGCCCCGGCCACCGCCGCCGGGTGCTCGTCGTCCCTCCACTCCGTTGCGAAGCGGATCGGCGTCCAGCCCGCGAAGGTCACGACGACCCGCCGTACCGCGGCCGGTGGCCGGGCCCGTCGCACGCACCCGGTGTTCCGCTACACCCGGGCGCAGGTAGCCGTGCTGGTCGGTGTGTATCGCCCACGCAAGGCGGAGTTCAAGGCCGCCGTCGCACAGCTCACCCAGTTCTCGATGGGAGTGGCCGCCTGATGTCGACCACCCCCAAGCCGAAGCCCGAGAAGCAGCTCGTCGCGGCCGGGACCATCCGCCGCACCCGCGACGGTGCCCGCACCATCACCACGACCGCCACGCCTGCCGATGTCTCCGGCCGGATCACCCCGGCAGGGGGTGCTTCGGTGAACACCTCCCCGACTCACCTGATGCCCGTCGGCGCGCAGCTCACCGCGGTGGCCAAGTTCGTGGCCGGTCACCGGCCCACGCACGTGATGACGGAAGCCGGCCGAATGACGGCCGCGCTCGCTATCGCGCGAACCGCCCCCGCATCCCGGCCTCTTCTTACGGAACTGCCGTTCCCTCACCGCGAGGAGACCCGCGGCAAGTACGCGCTCCGCATCCTCAAGCGCGCCAGGGCTATGGACGCCACCATCCGCCAGCACCTGACCGCCATGGCGGAGGCGCTGACCCTCAGCTGTAACCAGATGACCGAGGCGGCCCGGATCCGGCTTGCCGGAGAGATCACCCGGCACCGGCAGAACGAGGTCGACCTGGTCCTCGCCGCCGCCCCGACCGTTCCCCCGTACATCACCTGCCGCGCGTACGCCCAGCTCCTGCTGGACACCGCCAACAGCAGCCCGCTCGGTACCGGCCTGACGGAGGCGTGCTGATGAGCGACGAGACCACCACCGAGGCCGAGCGGGTCGCCGAACTCCAGCGCCAGGCCACCGCCGACTACGAGGCCGCGCAGGCGCGGGAGGCCGAAGCCCGTAACGCCCTGGCCTTCGCCCGCATGCACGGCAACGAAGCCGCCAGCAGCTGACCCGCCCACCAGGCCGGCCGGGCCGCGAACCTCCCCCCGCGGCCCGGCCACCCAAACCCTTCAGGAGCACCCCATGCAGAACACCCATGTCTTCTCCGAGCCGTGGCCGAAGGGCGTCATCGCCCGCTACCTCACCGTCGCCGGTGCCACCGTCGACCTCACCGGCGGCGGCGACGAAACCACCTATCGCTGCACGGGATGCACCACAGGCAGCGGCACCTGGTGGAGCGAGCGGCGGGCCCGCGAGCTGGCCCAGGGACACGCGGAGACGTGCCGCGCCCTCCCGCGCCCCTCCTGACCACCACCCATTGCCGGGCCCGCGGAGTGCGGGCCCGGCCCGGCCGGGGGCCCGCATGCGCCGCCACTTCCACACCCCCCTCGCCCGCTGGGGCTTCACCGCCCTCACCATCCTCGGCGCCACCACCGGCCAGTACACCCCGGCCCTCATCACCGGCGCCCTCGCCGCCTACGCCTGGAACACCCACCGATGAAAGGCCCGCCCATGCTTTCCCAAGTGCAGAACGTGGCCGAACAAGTGCCCGTGCAGGCATGGGCCGCCCTGCTCTCCCTCGCCACCCTCGTCTTCGGCTACCGCATCGCCCCAACCCTCCGAGCCCGAACCGGCCACCGGAAACCCCGCGACACCAAGAAGCGCCGCAGCACCATCGGATTCGCCGGGATGGCGCTCGTCGTCGTCTTCGGCTTCGGCCTGTCGGCGAACACGTCGATGCGGTTCGCCGAGACGCGCCTTCACATGGCGCACCCGTGGACCCTGACGATCGGCCTCGCACTTGAGGCGATCGTCCTCGGCCTGACCGTGTACTCCTGGGCATTCGAGGACAAGGGAACGGCCCGCGCGGCGTACCTGCTCGTCTTCGCGCAGACGATCGGCGCCGTCGAGGTCGTCCGGTCCGAAGGCGAGGACATCGGCACGGCGGCGGTCCGGATCGTCGGCCCCGTGATGCTCGCGTACGGGCTTCACAAGATGCTCGGCCTGGAGGCGAAGCTCGGCACGGTCGAGATCAAGCCCGACGGGCTACTCGCCCGCGCCTGGCACGACCGCCTCAAGCGCCTGGAGTCCAAGCTCGGCATCGGCTCCCGCGGCGCCAACGCCGAGTCCATCAGCCGCCGCACCGCCCAAGACAAGCTCGTCAGCCTCGTCACCCTCGGTAGGCCCCGGTTCATGGGTAAGCGCGCCTATGAGAAGGCCCTGATGCGTGCGGGCGACGCCTCCTTCCACGGCCTGAACGACACCCTCGACGAGTACGGAGTCGAGCTCCGCATCACGACCCGCATCGACCGCATGCGGGCCTTCAAGAACCTCCCCGACCGGGCCGAGCAATACAACCTTCGCTCCCTGCGCCCCTCCACCGCACCCCAGGACGCACCGGAGACAGCACCCGACGGCGCCAGCACTCTGACCAGTGAGGGCGCACCAGGGCGCACCTCGGGACACGGTGAAGGCGCGCCCGAGGCGAACCCGAGCGAGGCGCAGGCGAACAAGGGGCCCGACGGGGGCGACGAGGGGCGACGCACCCTCGCGTTCGACCTCTACTTCGACCTTCGCGGAACAGGGCCAGCCCCCTCGCAGAACGCCTTCGAGAAGGCGTGGCGGGACAAGGGCTACGGCCTGAAGACCGATGACATCCGCGCTCTCTACAAGGAAGTCCACGCCAAGGTCACCGGTAACACCCCGTAGCAGCCAGCCTCTCCAGGCGATCCGAAACAACAAGCCGCCCACACCCGAAGGACCGTCCGATGACCACGACGTACTACGCGCCCCGGCCCCGCCCCGCCGACCCGCGGTCGATCCGCATCAGCGACCACCAGGCGCCCATCGGCGACGTCCGACAGACGCTCGGCACCCACCTGCCCGCCGGCTTCGACTGGGCCCCCCGACGCCCCGCCCTGATGGTGATCAGCGGTGGCGACCCCACCGCCCCCGGCCCCGACGAGCTCCAGGCCCAAGCCACGATGATCAGCGCAATCTCCCGATGGGGGACGGCATGAGCACCCATCACAGCGCCAAGAAGCCCAAGGTCGTCACGCCGACCCGGATCATTCCATCCGGTCACGGAATCCCAACCGCCCGGCCCATGCCTCAGGCGCCCCCTGGGACAACCAATCTGCCGCCGTGGCGCACGGCCCCACCGGCGCCCGCTCCCCCCGCACCGCCCCCACCACCGGCACCGGCACCGGCGATCTTCGTTCCCGTACCGCAAGGCCCCCTTGAGGTGCACGTCACCCTCCACCCGCCCGTGGCGGAGCCGACCCGATGGGAACGGCTGACTGCCTGGCTGGGCCGAATCGGGCGGCCGTGGCAGATCTGCGGAGCACTCACCCTCGCCGCCATCCCCATCCCCGGCACCCGGTACAGCGCCGCCAGCACCTGGGCCTACGCCGTGTCCGAGGCACGCGACGCATGGGGGCAGGGCGCCGGATACGCCCTCGCGCTCACCCCGCTCGCCTGGTCCCTCCTCCGCATCTACTACCTCGGCGGCACCATCCGCCGCCTCCTCGTCCTCACCGTGTCCGTCGTCGGCCTGACCGGCGCCATCCACCTCTACGACCCCGTCACCTGGATCACCGGAGTCCACCCGTCATGAACACCGCACAGACCGGCGCCACCCTAGCCGGATGCACCGTCGCGTTCGCGATCCTCTTCCTCAACCTACGGAAATGGTGGACCGGCGGACGGGCCCTCAAGGACCTCATCCCGACCATCCAGGGCTTCACTACCGGAGCACTCGGCACCATCTGCGTCGGAGGCCTTGGCGGATGGCTCGCCGGATGCACCCGGCAGGCCGCCAACATCGGCGGCGACAAGGCCATTGCCGGCACCACCGGCACGGGCGCGGGAAGCGCCATCGCGTCCGGGTCGATGGGCAATCTCACGGAAGAGGGCGCCGTCGTCGTCTTCTTGGTCTTTCTCGCCCTGGTCGCCTCGTACAAGGCCGCGAGCAAGGAGGACAAGGGGCGCCTGATCGGCACCATGATCGCCGGTTTCATCCTGTGTGCCACGGCCGGGGTCGCCGGGGCCCTCAACGGTCTGCCGGACTTGGTCAACTCCCTCGGCCTCAGTGCCAAGAACGCGCTGGGCGGGCAACTGTGACCATCAATCTGTTCAAGAAGCGCCGCGACGAGCCGACCACCGACGAGGCCAGCCTGGTCGAGCTGAACCAGGACCAGGAGGCAGGGGAGGCAAAGGAACCCGCCGTCGAGGAGACGGAGCGCCAGGCAGCGTTCCGCGAACTGCGAACCGCGGTCCAAGAGCTGGTCATCCGCATCAGGCAGGGGAGCCTCTGGCTGTGCCAGCGTTGCGGACGCGGGGTCATGACCTGGTGCAGTGCCGGCCGCCGCGACGACCTGGAGGGACTACCCGCCGAGTACGGGGTGTGGGCCAGGGGCGCCGTCCTCCTGGGGTGTACCTACGGGGCCTGGCGAGGAGTCACGGCGGCTCCGTGGCTGCTCGCCCCAGCCGCGGGAGTCTGGGTCATCGTCTCTCTCTGCGCCAAGGCCCCCGCGGAAGCGGAGGAGGAGGCAGGAGACGAGGAGGGGGAAGCGGCGTCCGCAGCAGAGGACGGGGCCAGCGTCGAGAAGCCCGAGGCCGTGGAGACGGTGGTGCCGCCGGTCGAGGAGGCGCCGCTGCCGTCCCACCAGGACCTCCACAAGAGCCTTTCCACCGTCGGCACACCGCACGCCCACATCGCGGCCATCGCCGCAGACCTGAGCACCACCGCAGAGCGTGTCCGTGCAGCTCTTGATCAGCTCTCCATCCCGGTGGAGGCGGTGAGGATGCGGGGGCGCGGCTCCTCCACCGGCGTCCGTGCCGACCGCTTCCCCGCCCCGGGAGCCCCTCTTGGCGGTGTTGTTGCCGCAGGTCAGGCCACCAACAACAACGACAACAACACCTCCAGCACGGTTCTTCGAGAGGGGCTTGTCATCACCCTCACCGACGACGAGACCAACCCCATCCGCACCCACGTGCACGTCCGAACCGACGCCTGACGGTTGCCCGATCCGCCTGGCTCGACCGGGCGGTGAGGGGAACCGGGACAGCCCGGACCACACGAAAGCGAGCAGACATGAACTTCATCCGCTACCGCGTCGAGGACGCCGACGGCACGTTCCTCGACGAGTTCTCCACCAACGCCCCGGACTTCGCGGAGGAACGCATCGGCCGCATCCGGAAGTACCACCCGAACCTCACCGTCGACGAGACCGACGACAACGACTGACCGAGAGGCCCACCGTGGACCGCTACGCGCACATGAGCAGCGCCGACATCAAGGCCGAGATCACGCGACTGAGGGCCGAAATCGAACGCCCCGAACTCGGCGAGACCGCCCGGGACGCCGCCCACTGGGGGATCGACCGCGGCCTCGACGAGCTGAAGAAGCGCGGCGACCTCTGACCCGCCCAAGCCCCGGGACGGCCGCCATCCGCCAAGACATCGGCCGCCCCGGTCCCACCCATCCCGATCACGAGACAGGACACCGAATCATGGCACTGGAGAAGACGATCAGCATCAAGGACCTCGCCCGCCGGAACGAGGAGAGCAAGAAGGCCCGCGAGGACGAAAAGGCCGCCGACTCCCGCTCGCAGACGAGATGATGACCCCATGGATGACCTGGTGCAGTTCCTCCGCGCACGCCTCGACGAAGATGAGCAGACAGCCCGGGATACCGAGTGGGCTCTTGACGACGGCCTCAGCTGGAGCGAGCACCGCAGCGACCAGGACAACGGCCAATGGACCCTCATCGATGAGTTCGACTACGACGTAGCCGAGGTGACTGCTACGGCGGCCAGCGACGAAGCAGTCGCCCGCCACATCGCCCGCCATGACCCAGCCCGCATCCTGCGCGAAGTCGAAGCCAAGCGGCAGATCATCGACCAGAACGAGCGTTACGCCGCCGAGCGCCGCCGAGCAATGGGGGGCTGGGACACCAACTCCGATGACTCGCCCATCCTGGCAGCTCTTGCCACCGTGTATGCCGACCACCCCGACTACCGCGACGCGTGGCGGCCGTAACCCAGTTGTCCGTCCCGGCCCGTACCGTGGAACACGTCCCCATTTGCGCTTCATGGCTGCGGCGCTGCTGGACCGAGGCCCTGCCCTAGTGACTTGAGGGCAGGGTTTCCTCGTGTACCCGCCCCACTATTCCGATTCCAAGTTCCGGGCATGCCAATTGAAACCCGGACGAATGGGTATGTCGGGGTCAAGCCTCCCCTCGTAGGCCGTGTACCGACTCGCTCGCACCCGCGCACGCGACCGCACGAAAGCAGACCCATGCCAACCTGGACCATCCACCACGGCGACGCCCTCACACTCCTCCCCACCCTCAACACCCTCGTCGACGCCGTCATATGCGACCCCCCGTACAACTCCGGAGGCCGCACCAACGCCGAACGCAAAAGCCAGGGCGCCCGCGACAAATACGTCTCCGGCGACGCTCAACACGCCCTCGCCGACTTCGACGGCGACACGAGAGACCAACGCGGATACACCCACTGGCTCGGCCTGATCCTCGCCGACTCCTACCGCCTCACCCGCCCCGGCGGCAGCCTCCTCACCTTCACCGACTGGGCACAACTCCCCGCCACCACCGACGCCCTCCAAGCCGCCGGATGGACATGGCGCGGCATCATCCCCTGGCGCAAACCCATCAGCCGCCCCGTGAAAAACGGGTTCCGCCGCGAGTGCGAATACGTCCTCTGGGGAACCCGCGGAGAACCGCTCCGGCACGCACCGACGATCTACCTTCCAGGCATGCTTGAAGGCTCACAGCCGCGCGGCAAGCAAAGGCAGCACATCACGCAAAAGCCCGTCGCGGTCATGCAGCAACTCGTTCGTATCGCACCCGCAGGCGGCACTGTGCTCGACCCATTCACAGGCTCCGGGACCACCGGAGTTGCCGCGCTCGCAGAGGGTCGGCACTTCATCGGTATCGAACAGTCCGCGCAATACGCCGAGGTAGCACGCCAGCGCCTGACCGGAGCCAAGGCTGCGTAGCCGAGACTGCCCGGGACTTCGTGAGGGCGGCTACGGTGAGGCCCCGCCACGCAACCTGCGCGGTGGGGCCTCACTCACGCCCGGACAGCACCGCCGGACACACAGACCGGCACTGTCCGGACGCGATCCGGCGCCCACGCCAGCCATCCGAAGATGCCCGTACTCTCAGGTACAGCCCGCACGAACCAACGGCCGCAAGAGAGGAGGGTCATGACAGTCACCCTTTCTGAAGAGGGTCATGACAGTCGCTACTGCGATGCACGCAAGCGGCAGGGCGACGGCACCTGTACCCGCCCCGCCGGCTGGGGCACCGACCACGTCGGAATCGGGCATTGCAAGCTCCACGGTGGGAGCACCTCCGCACAAGCCACCCGAGCTGATCGTGTCCGTCTTGAGGCCGATACCCGGACCGTGCTCGCTGAGCTTGACGTGGCCCCCGTCGCTGACCCGCTGCAGGCACTCCTCGAACTTGCCGGCCAGACCCTCGCTTGGCAGTCCGCGACCGCGGAGCTCGTCAACCGTCTCGAGAACATCCGCTACGCCGGGTCGAACGGGGCCGAGCAGCTGCGCGCGGAGATCGCCCTGTACGAGCGCGCGATGGACCGGGCATCCAGTGTGCTGTCCTCGATCGCCCGCCTGAACATCGAGGAGCGAGTCGCCCGGGTCACCGAACGGCAGGCCGAGGTGGTGACCGGGGCGGTCGTTGCCGGACTCACCGCGGCCGGTGTCACCGGCGACCAGCTGGTGGCGGCGCAGCGGGCGGCAGCTCAGCATCTGCGGGAGCACGCGGGGTGAGCGTGTTCGGTCGGGCCGCGGATCGGCTGGATGCGCTGACGGAGCAGCAGGCGAAGGCTGACCGGTTCTACCGTGATCCGGTGGCGTGGGCGCGGGACGTGATCGCGTGGCCGGAGGGGGAGGGTCTGACTGCGTACCAGCGGGACGCGGTGGGGGCGCTGCCGACGAAGCGACGGGTCGCGGTCCGTGGTCCACATGGGCTGGGTAAGTCCTGCATGTCCGCGATCACTGTGTTGTGGTTCGCGACGACCCGGGAGGCTGCGGGAGTCGACTGGAAGGTCGTAACGACGGCGTCGGCGTGGCGCGCCCTGGTGACGTACCTCTGGCCGGAGATCCATAAGTGGGCGCGGCGGATCCAGTGGGACGTGCTGGGCCGTGAGCCATTCAGCGAGCTGACCGAGCTCCTCACCTTGAACTTGAAGCTGTACCACGGTGCCGCGTCCGCCGTTGCGTCGAACCGGGCGGAGCTCATTGAGGGCGCGCACGCGGACAGCCTGCTGTACCTGATCGACGAAGCGAAGGTCGTGCCCAACGCGACGTGGGATGCGATCGAAGGGGCGTTCTCCGGCGGTCGGCCCGACGGCCTGCCCGAAGCATTCGCCCTGGCCGTGTCCACCCCCGGCCCCCCTGCCGGCCGGTTCTACGACATCCACCGCCGCGCACCGGGCCTGGAGGACTGGCACACCCGCCACGTCACCCTCACCGAAGCGATGGCCGCGGGGCGTATCTCACCGGACTGGGCGGAGCAGCGGCGCCGCCAGTGGGGCGCCGACTCAGCCCTATTCCATAACCGTGTGCTCGGCGAATTCCACGCGTCCGACGAGGACAGCGCTATTCCGCTGTCCTGGGTGGAGGCCGCCGTCGACCGCTGGCACGCCTGGAATGATGCGGGCCGCCCACCGGTCGAAGGCCGGCGGATCATCGGTGTCGACGTCGCCCGTACCGGCAGCGACTCCACCGTCCTCGCTCACCGCCACGGGCCGCTCATCCGTGAGCTGGAGACGCACGACCTTGAGGACACGATGCAGACAACCGCCCGCGTCCAGGCTGCCCTCGGCATGGATGGTGCTGACGGCCTGGTCCCGGTGGTCGACTCCATCGGCGTCGGCAGTGGAGTCGTCGACCGGCTCCGTGAGCTCCGTGTGCCAGTGCTGGCGTACACGGGCGCAGCGAAGACGAAGGCCCGGTCCCGGGAGAAGGAGTTCGGCTTCACGAACGTACGGACCGCCGCGTACTGGCGGGTGCGAGAGCTCCTCGACCCGGCGTTCGACCCGGAGTTGATGCTGCCGCCGGACGACCTTCTGATCTCCGACCTCACCGCGCCTACGTGGTCCATCACCACTGGTGTTCCGCCGCGGATCCAGCTGGAGAAGAAGGAGGACCTGGTGGCCCGCCTCGGCCGGTCTCCGGACCGGGGGGACGCCGTCTGTATGTCCCTGTGGGCCGAGAACCTTGCGGGCACGTCCGTACAGTCCCCGGTAGTCGAGCGGCGCACGGGGTCCACTACAGCGGCATCACGCTACGGGCGCCGCATCGGAGGCGGTGGGACGCGTTGAACGATGGCACGGTGTGCGTCGGGGTGTTGGCGGTCCTTCATCAGCTGATGGCAGATCGGCCGATTGTCCTTGGCGAGCCCGTCCCCGATCTGTAATCCCTTCGGGCATACCGGGTTGGGCCCGGCAGGATGTTCGGCGTGAACACGGCCATCGAATTCATCAAGGACAACCCCGAGGCGTTCGCCGGCATAGTGGCGTTCCTCGCCATCTTCGGTGGTGTCCTCGGCAACTGGATCTCCGCCAAGGTGCAAGCCGCAAGCGGAAAGGCGCAGGCGTCTGCCGCACGGGATGCGGCCTGGATCGCGGCCGAGGCGCAGCGCCTGGCCACCTTGCACACGGACCGGCGGCAGGAAATAGCCGCGTTCATCCAAGCAGCTCGGGGAGCCGTCAAGAATGCGGAGCTGATGTATGTGCGGGAGGGGCGCGAAGAGCCGGCCCAGGCCGCGTACGCGGACCTGACGTTGAAGCAGGCCGAGCTGGAACTCATCGCTCCCCGACCGGTCGTGGAACTGTCCGGCGTCGTCGTGGATGCCGTCAAGGACCACATGAGCCTGGCGTTTCGGCGGGCCGCCGCCACGCGAACGTTCAAGCTGGTCACGCGCATTCGCGCGGGCGGCGGGCCCGGATACCAGGCGGCCCACCGGGCATCGTCCGCTATGGAAGCACTGCGCACCGTGTGCGAGGGCGAGGACAACGAAGACGAACGGCAGGCCTTCCACTCGGCGGCACAGACCGCGCTTCACGACGTACCCGGTATCAACCGTGACCAGGCTGAACTGCTGCTGCAAGACGCGGCCCTGCCCGCGGTAGGGCCCCTGAAGCTGGGGGCTGTCACAGCGTTCGACACGGCCCTGCGGGACCTGGTGACCGCGACCCGCACGGTGCTGCGCGCCGACGACGTACACCGGACAGGATGAGGACAGAGCCCCGTGAACAGGAAATTCTTTTGTCAATGTGAGACTGAACGGGAATATTTCCTGTCTAGGCTTACCATGAGGGGCGTACCCGCAAGATCTTCCTGATTGGGTAACCGCCGTGATCACGCTCCTCGCCCTCGCCGTACTCGCCTTCGCGGCCTACCGGGCCACCCAACTCGTCGTCCATGACACGCTCCTGGACCCCGCCCGCGACCGCGTCCACGCCTGGCACGCCAACCGCCCCACCTCCGTCCTCCGCACCGGCGTGATCACCCTTATCTCGTGCACGTACTGCGCGGGCTGGTGGTTGTCTGGCGCGATCCTCGCGACCTACCTCCTCGCCACCGGCAGTTGGGGCACCGCCCCCGCCCTCGTGCACGGCCTTGAGTGGTTCGCGGTCGCGGGTGGCCAGGCGCTCCTCAACCGGTGGGACGACACCCGGCTGGCCAACGCATGACCCGCGAACTCGTCGGCGCAGCCACCCGATACACCACCCGCACCGCGAAAACGACCGCGCAGAATCCGTCCCGTGCGCAGCAGGCCACGGCCTGGAGCTTCTACAAGTCCACGCCCGAGGTCCGGTTCTTCGCGAACTGGATCGGCAACGCCATGAGTGCGGCAAGGCTGTATGCGGGCCGCCGCCGCCCCGACGGCAACATCGAGCGCGCCCCCGAAAGCCACGCCGCCGCCCAGCTCGTCGCGACCATCGCGGGTGGCCCCGACGGGCAAACGCAGCTCCTGCGGAACTTCGGCCGGCACCTTGCCGTCGCCGGAGAGGGCTGGGCCGTCATCCAACCCCACAAGGACGGCGAGGACTGGCACGTCCTATCCGTCATGGAGGTCACGCAGAAGTCCGGGGCCCTGCAAGCGGAGATCGACGGCCAGGCGGTCAAGATCCCCGCAGGGAACTCCGACACCCCTGCCGCATCCATGGACCCGATCGCCATCCGGGTATGGGATCCCAGCCCGGTCCGGCACCTCGAAGCAGACTCCCCGGTCCTGGGCAGCCTCGAACAGCTCGACGAACTCAAACTGCTGAGTGCCGCCGTCCGCGCGATCGCTCGCTCCCGGCTCACAGGCCGCGGCGTCCTCCTCGTCCCGCAAGGCACCCGCTTCCCGTCCACGCCTGGCACGTCGGACGCCGAGGACGACCTGATCGACGTCTTCATGACGGTCGCCGAGACCGCGTACCGCGACCCGGAGTCCGCCGCCGCGACGGTCCCGATCGTGCTGGAAGTCCCGCCCGAACTCCTCGCCCAGATCCAACGCCTCACGTTCGAGTCGGACTTCGACGAGCTCGCCATCAAGCTCCGCCAAGAGGTCCTCACAAGGTTCGCGAACGGGTGCGACATCCCCGCCGAAATCCTCCTCGGCATGGCGGACGTCAACCACTGGGGCACCTGGTCACTCACCTCGGAGGCGATCCGCCTCGGGATCGAACCGCGCCTCGCCACCGTCGCCCACGCCCTCACCACACAGTGGCTGCGCCCCCTCCTGGAAGGCGACCACGTCGAAGACGCCGACCAGTGGATGGTCTGCGCCGACTCCTCCCCACTCCGCGTCCGTACGAACCGCGCCCAGACCGCCCTGGAGGTCTACGACCGCGGCGGCATCTCCGACGTCGCGCTGCGCCGCGAAACCGGCTTCGACGAAGCAGACGCACCCACCACCACCGCCCCACGGAGGACCGACATGCCCAACACCCCCGTGCCCGCGCCCAGCCTGCCCACCGACGAAACCACCACCGAACCCGACACCCTGCCCGCCTCCGCCGTCACAACCGCCACCGACGGCATGCTCGCCGCCGCAGCCGACGGCTTGATCTGGGCAGCCCTGTCCGCCGCCGGCCGCAAACTGGAACGCACCCCGGCCTGCCCCCGCTCGCAGCGCGCGCAGGCCCGCGAGATCGAACCCGCCGAACTCCACACGCTGGTCGCGGTCGACGCCGTGCAAGTCGACCAGTGGAAGCTCCTCGACGGGGCATGGTCGCGCGTCCCGGAGATCGCCACCCGGTACAGCCGCGACCCGGAGTGCCTCGCCGCGGTCCTTGACGAGTACGCCCGCGAACTCATCGCCGCCGGTATCCCTCACACCTTCGAGCAGACCACCAGCGTGCTGCACGCCCCGTGCCTGGCAGCCGCGGCATGACCCGCCCCGACCAGGCCCGGCACGTACCGGCCGTCCAGCCACCGCCTGCCGTCCACGTGCCGCTCGCCCCCGGCGACGTCCACGCCGAATGGTGCACGTTCTGCAAGGCATACACCGTCCTTACCGGTACGACGCTGCTCCTCACCTCCGGCGGCGTGTCCACCGTCGGGACCTGGCAGTGGTGCGAGATCTGCAACGACCCCGAAAGTTCACCCCCACCTAGGAGGATCGACCGTGGCTGACACACAGGGCCCCCACAACGCCCCGCCGGTTTCCTACAAGAAGCTCGCTGATACTGCGCTCGGAGAAGCGGCAGCAGAACTGAACGGGCTACCGATAGGCCGAGTGAACGCGCTCGAAGCCCAGTTTCACGTGGCCAAGGCGCAGGCCATCGCCACCGTTGCGGTCGCCCAAGCACTCATCGAGATCGGCGATGTACTGCGCACGGCCTTCGAAGAGGCTGGAGGCGGCGCCCCGCAGGAGACCCACCGTGGCTGACTGCGTCCACCAGATCGATCTGTGCCCCGACTGTGACGGCCTGCGCACCTCACGGCTCGACCGCATCAACGTCACAAGCATCGACGCCAACTTCACGGACGGCCCCGGGAACATCACCGCCAGGGGCCCGGCCACGGTGTACATCGGCCCGGTACCCGGACCCTGCCCCAACATGACCGCCGACCAGGAGCCCGGCCGTGGATGACGCCCTGCAGGACGCTTTGGATGCGGCAGAGGCCGACATCGCCGCCGAGGTGGCCGACGTCCTCTCGGAGGTGGCCGACGAGTTCGCTGCCGAGCTGGCCGACGCCACGGAGATCGTCGCCGCCCGGTTCTCCATAGCTGGCATCGCCCGTATGTGGGGGCAGCGCGTGCCGCGCCTCGTCCGCCGCCTCCTCGGCGTCGCCGAGACCGCCGCAGAGAACACCGCCGCGGCGGTCGACGCCGAACTCCCCGAAGGGTGGGACGACCTCCCCACCCGATACGACGACGACCGGGAACTCCCCCCGGGCATGGGCCAGTACGTCCAGACCACCGAGCGCCTCCTCCGCGCTGTCGGCGACCGCCTGGCCGACGTCGCAGTACGGGGCCTCGCCGCCGGTGTGGACGCTGGCGAGGACATCGAGCAGCTCCGGGCGAGGCTGCGGGCCGTGTTCGCCCGCGAGGGCGCACAGCTTGGGGACGTCCGCGAGGAGCGCATCGCCCGCACCGAGTCCGCCCGCGCGTGGAACACTGCCACCCTCGCAGCTGCCCGCGCGCTCACCAGCCCGGAACGGCCCCTCGTGAAGCAGTGGGTCACCCGCCACGACATCGATGTAGATGTACGGGACGCCCACGCCAAGGTCGACGGGCAGCTGCGCCTCCTCGACGAGCCGTTCACCGTCGCAGGCGTATCCATGGCAACCCCCTGCGACCCGACCGCCCCGCCCGAGCTGGTGATCAACTGCCGCTGCGCCCTTGCAGTTGCCCGCGCAGACCAGGCCGCGGCCTACACATCGAATGACGCTGCGCGGGCTGGCGTCTTCGAATCCCAGGAGAGGCCAGTGGATCCCACCGTGACGGCAGCAGCAGACGGCAGCCACCGAACCGGGGCGATGATCGCCCTCATGCCCACCCCCGAAGACGCGGAGCGCCTGGCCATCGAGGGCGGAGAGCCCGCCGAGGAACTGCACCTCACCCTGTACTTCCTCGGCGAAGGCGCCGACTGGACCCAGGACCAGCGCAACGAGCTGATCGGCAACGTCCAGGCACGCGCGGCCGACATGACGCCCCTCACCGCCCGCGCATTTGGCGCCGCCCACTGGAACGCCGGCAGCGACAGCCCCTCATGGGTGTGGTCCGTCGGAGACGACAGCGACCGGGACGAGGAAACCCCCACCCTTGCCGCCGTCCACGGGATAGCCACCGAGGCACTGGAGGACGCCCACCAGCAGCCGGACATGCCTGCCCAGCATTCCCCCTGGTCGCCCCATACCTGTGCCGCGTACAGCGACGACCCGGCCCTCCTGGCCACCCTGGAAGAGCGGTTGGGCCCGGTCACCTTCGACCGGATCCGCCTCGAGTTCGCCGGCGACTACACGGACATCCCCCTCGGCCCCACGGAGGCCCCCATGGAACCCGAAGCAACCACCGCCGACGGCATGCCCACCCGGGCCTGGTCCACCCCCGACGACACCGCCATCGCCTTCGAGAACGAGGAGACCGGCGACGGCCGGATCTTCGCTGCCGGCTCCCTGTACTGGGAGAGCGACAGCCTGCCCCTTCAGTACGCGGACGAGATGCTGATGGGCCACGAGGGCGCCGAACTCGCCGGGGCCATCGAGACGGTGGGCCGGGACGGCGACCGCATCACCGCATCCGGCGTGATTTACACCAGCCGCCCCGCGGGAGCGGACGCCGTGATGCTGCTCGACGAAGGCGCACCCCTCGGCATCAGCGTCGACCTGGACGACGTCGACGTGGAGTTCGTGAACCGCGCACTGGAGGAAGGCGATGACGGAGACCTGGTCCTGTCCGCGTCGCTGCCGTCCGCCAGCCTCATGCGCCTCGCGGACGGGGCATGGATGATCACCGCCAGCACGGGCGCGGAGTGGACCGCGTCCGGGACCGCGCTCTCCCGTACCCAGCACGCGGTGCAGCTCATCACCGGCCCCGGCGGTGTGGTGTCCGCCGATGCCGTACGCGCCGCGTTCGCCGACACCGGGCTCCTCACGGCAGCGGCCGGAGACGCCGACGACCCCGAGGGCGGCGTCGTCGTCCACACCGAGAAGACCGGCGACTTCCTGCTGCGCATCACCCGGGCCCGACTGCGCGGAGCCACCCTCGTCGCCATGCCCGCCTACAACCGGGCCCGCATCGTCCTCGACCCCATCGAGGAGCAGGAAGAAGCACGGCAGACCGCCCGTAGCGAGATTGCCGCGCTCATCGCCGCTTCCCCCGGCGACGACCACTGGCGCGTCATCAACTACGTCTCCGCATCCCCGATCGCAGTCGGCGCCCGGGACGTCGCATCCGCGCTCGGCATCACAATGGAGTCCGCCCGGGGCCACCTCGCCCGCGCCACCGAAGCCGGGCGGATCGTACGACTCGCCCGCGGCCTGTACGTCGGCGCATCAACCATCCCCGAAGGGACTGAGGCCACGGCTGCAGCCGTTCCAACGGACAGCGAAGACCCAGCCCTTCAGGACCTGGTCGCGTCCGCCTGGACCGCGATGCAGGACACCGCCCCCATGCCCGCCACCTGGTTCCGGGAGCCCACCGCCGAGGAGCTGCCCCCCGGCTCCGGCGGCGTCCACTACTCCGGCGGCCGGGTATACGGGTGGGTCGCCCAGGCCGGAGAGCCCCACGCCGGGATGCCCGGCCGCAACCTCACCATCGACAGCCTCGGCGACATCGACACCACACACTTCCTGCGCGCCCGCTTCAAGCTGGACAACGGCGAGTTCGTCCGGGCGGGAGCCATGACGATGAACGTCGGCCACCACCGCGACGGAGCCGAGTGCGAGACGGCGAGCTGCCAGTTCGACGACACCCGCACGGTCGCCAGCATCGTCACCGTGGGCATGAGCAGCGGCGGCATGTGGTTCTCCGGCGCGGCGGCCCCGTGGCTCAGCGAGTGGGACAGGTCGGTGTTCGCGGCCTGCCAGCCCAGCTACCACATGAAGCAGGCCCCGGGCGGGAAGTGGCAGCTGCGCGCGGTGCTGTCCGTCCCCGTCCCCGGCCACTCCAGCCCGCTGCTCGCCTCCGTCGCGGAGCGCTCGAACCTCGCGCTCGCCGCCTCCGCCGCCAGCAGCCCGGACACCCTGTCCGGACACCGCCCGGACAGGGCGGACAACCCGTCCGGCACCCTGCCCGAACAGCGCACGTCCGCCGCCGCTGACCTTCCCGGACACCGCCCGGACACCGTGTCCGGACAGACCCCGGACACCTCGGCGGACGTCGTGGAAGCAGTGGCTGCGCTGCTCACCAGCCCCATGTTCCTCGACCGATTCGCCGGTGCCCTGGAGACCAGGGAAGCCGAGCGCACCGCAGCCCGGGAAGAGGTGGAACGGCTCGTCGCAGCCGTCGCCCCGGCCCGCCAAGAGATCGCCGCCAGCATGGCCGGCACCGTGATGAGGGGAGAGGCCTGATGGCTTGCTCATGCCAGAAGAACCGCCAGCAGTGGGAGGTCGTCGCGGCCGGAGGGAAGGTGGTGTTCACCTCGCCCTCGAAGCCGACCGCCGACACCGTGTCCAAGCGCTACCCGGGCAGCGAGGTCCGGGAGAAGGCCAAGGCCGCTAAGGTCGGATAGTCGCCTGCCGCTACCTAATACAAGGAGGCCGGACGCATGGCCTGCAACTGCCCTCAGGACAGCCGCGACGCCCCACTGGTACGGGCCGGGACACGCCACGAGGTGTTGTCCGACGGGCGGGTTGTATTCCGGTCCCCCGACCTCGGCCAGGCCGAGACGGTTGCCGCACGCTGGCCAGGCGGCACCGTCCGGTCGGTTGACAACAGCACCCCGTACAGCGACACGTAGCCTCACCGCTTGACACCAGCCCGCCGACCACAACGCGGGCTAAGATTCTCAACATTGACGACTGCTGGTTTTGGGCCGGGTCTCCTGATCGCTTCAAGGAGATCCGGCCATGGACCCGTTCGAGCTTCCCGACGACATCACCACCCTCACCGACGATGAGCTGTCTGATCTCCTGGAGGGGGCCGTCAAGGCCTTCGCCGCCAAGAGCGCCAGCAGCAGTGTCACCCCGAAGGACTTGGAGCAGCTCCGCACCCTCGCGACCGGTGTCGAGAACATTCGTACCGAGAAGGCCGCCCGCCACGAGGCAGCCACCCAGGCCGCGGCCGAGATCGACGCCCTCGCAGCACAGGTACGCGGAGGCGACCCGGAGCCGGAGACCGCCGCCGACACCATCGAGCCCGCCGAGACGGCCGAGCCCGTGGCCGCCGAACCGGAGCCGGAGCCGGAGCCCCAGACCGCGACCGCCTCCCTCGTGAGCCGTCCCGCCCTCAACCTGTCCGGTGTTCGCCGCCGCCAGCCCAACGTGCTCCCGCCGCCGCCGGCCCCGGGGACGACGATCACCGCGGCCGTCGACGTCCCGGGCTACGCCCCCGGCAGCCCGCTGGACTTCGGCGACATCACTGCCGGCATCATCAGCCGCGCCAACGCGCTGAAGACCGCGAACGGGGGCGTGGGACAGGTCATTTCGTACCGGCACCCGTACCCGCAGGAGCTCATCGTCACCGACTCCTCGTCGGCCCCGGAGGGCACAACTGTCGCTCTCCAGGCGTCGAGCCAGCGGCGGCTCCCGCAGCAGGACCTTGTGGCGTCCGGCGGCTGGTGCGCCCCGTCGGAGACGATCTACGAACTCACAGACACGTCCTGCCCGGACATGTTGTGGGACGCGCCGGAGATCCAGCTCGCCCGCGGCGGCCTGCGCTACTACAAGCCGCTGTCGCTTGACGTCGCGGCGATGTCGTGGGTCCACACGGAGGCCGACGACATCAGCGGGGCCGAGAAGCCGTGTTTCAAGATCCCGTGCCCGGACCCGGTCGAGGTCCGCTGTGACGCCGTCGGTGTCTGCCTCGAGGCGGGCATCCTGACCCAGCGTCATTTCCCGGAGCTCGTTGCCTGGTACCTCCGCAACGCGATGGTGGCCCACGAGATCCGCATCCGGCAGGTCCTTTTCCAGCAGGCCCTGAACACGGCAACGCCGGTGACCATGCCGGAGTCCATGGGTGCACTGTCCGCCATCTTCGGAGCCGTCGCGCTTCAGGCCGCAGACATGATCGAGCGGCACTCGCTCTGTGAGTCGACGGCCCTCGAGGTCACGTTCCCCTGGTGGAGCCGGAATCTGTTCCTCGCCGACCTCGCGCGCAGGAACGGCGTCAGCATCAACGAGGTCAACGTCGCCGACATCCAGGCCCTCTTCAGCCCCCTCGGGGTCCGCATCCAGTGGGCCCGCGGCCTGTCCCCTGCGGTCCCGACGGACATCGGCGGTGCGACCCCGGCCCTGGGCTGGCCGGCAGAGGTCCGGTTCCTGATGTACCCGGCCGGTGGCCTCCAGATCGGGCGCGGCGAGGAGGTCAACCTCGGCGTCGTGCACGACTCGACCAAGTTCGTCACCAACGACTACACCGCGCTCTTTGCCGAAGAATGCGTTGCATTGGTGGACCGCAGCGTCGACACCCGCCTGGTGACCGTGCCCGTCTGCCCGACCGGCGCGACCGGCCCGCAGCCTGAGCTGGCCTGCCCCATCGCCTGACCCACACCTCCCCCGATGCGCGGGCGGGCCCGATGACCTGACACCGGGCCCGCCCGCCCCCACCCCCAGGAGGTGAGGCAGTTGCTAGTCCGTCACGTGCTTCCACGTCTTGCGGGTGACGACCTGATTGATCGTTCCTTGGCTGACCCCGTAGCGGGTCGCCAGGGCCCGCTGGCTCATCGTGCGCGCTGCGTAGATGCGGCGAATCTCCCGGACGTCGGGCTCCGTGAGTTCGGCGTTCCCGTTGCCCTCGCCGCGCGCCTGGCGCTCCGCGTCCGTCATGTCCCGCATGTTCCGGACGTGGTCGCCGAGGTACAGGTGCCGGATGCTGATGCATCCGTCGTCACCGCGGTGGCACGTGTGCAGGACCTGCCGGTCGCCGGGGTCAACGCCGTTTGCTTCCCACCACACGGCCCGGGCTGCCGGCATCGGCTCGTCCCGGTAGCGGACCGTCGGGCGGCTGTGCTCGCAGGGCGCCAGTACGCAGTCATCTCCCGTCGCGCGGGCAGCAGCGACGACGAGGGCGAGCAGCTCTCCATTCGCGCGTCGGCGCTTCCGGGTGTCGCCGTTTCTCCGCTCCCGCTGCCAGTGGAGATGGCACTTGCCTCCGGCTCGGTGAGGGCCGGAGCAGCGGATGCCGTCCTCGACGACCGTGCACAGACCGTCGGCTGGAGCAGGCGCCAAGCGGCGGCGGGTCGGGCTCTCCGGGTCGGCTCCGCCGTTCCGGCTGGACCACGCCCAGCAGGTGTCGCACAGGCGAGCAGCTGTGTACTTCGCGACCGGACGGGTGCACCAGCTCACGCAGCATCCGGGTCTGTCAACGGGTGTCGTAATGTCGGCCATGGCCGGACTCCTTCGCGTCAAGGATTCGGTCGGGGTCGGCGGCGTTCGCTGCGCCGTCGGCCCCCTCACCAGGTGGAACGTCCAGTAACTATCGGGCGGTTCCGCCTGGTTGGGGAGATTTAAGAGATGCCTGCTGGTCTGCGCAGATACGTAGAGGCGATTCCGGGCACGCCACTGCCGCACGGCATCCTCGGCGCCTCATGCACAACCGTCTCGGACGTGACCGAGGACCGGATCCACGAGCTGAACGGCGTCGAGTGGCTCGCCCTCGGCTGCTGCCCTGTGCAGGACTGGCCCGACCCTTGCGAGGCCGACGAGTCGCCAGGGGAGGAGTCCCCGGGCGCGCCCCTGCAGAAGGAGTTCTGTCGGCCCACGACAGAACACGCCTCGCCGATCACCGTGTATGCCGGTGCGGAGTGCTCGACGCTCGGCTGGTCGTACGAGGAGGCGCGGGCGCACGCCGAAGCGTCGATGGCCCTTGGCGAACAGCAGGCGCTTGAGGCGGCGTTCTGGCGGACGAAGCTCGCCATGGAGGCTGTCGACCTCACGCCGGCAGCGGGCCCCCTCTCCATCGCCCAGGGCGTGGCCGTGCTCGAGGGCTGCCTCGCCGAGTCGTACGGCGGTGTCGGCACCCTCCACGTCCCGGCCGGAGCGGCGGCGCTCCTCGGCTGCTGCAACCTCGTCCGCGAGGACCCGGCGACCGGATCGCTGCGGACCCTCGCCGGGAACTGTGCCGTGATCGGCGCCGGATACAGCTCGATGAACACGGGGCCGGGCAACATCCCGGCCGAGCCCGGTACCGCCTGGCTGTACATCACCGGGCCGCTCGTCATCCGCCGCGGCCCTGTCGACACCATTCCGGACCGGCCTGGGCCGTCCGTCAACATCCGCACCAACGACCGCCGCGTGCTCGTCGAGCGGACCTACGTGGTCGGCACGACGTGCACCGTATGCGCCGTCCAGATCGAGGTATGCCCGTGAACGACATGATCCGCATCCGGCCGACCGGAGCGCAGCGCGTCGCCTTCGCCCGCTGGGCAGTCGCCCAGCCCCTGAAGGTCCGCACGGTCGCCCCGGATACCTTCGCCGTCCCGGCCGCACTGTTCGCCGAGGCGCCGGAGGACATCCTTATCGGCGCCCTGGTCGATGGCCACCGGTACGTATCCCCGGACGAGGACGCCGCGTTGGGGCGGCCCGAGCCGGGCTCCGGTGAACTGCTGGGCGTGGCCACCCCCGGCGATGCGCTGCCAGAGGTCCCGTCGACCGCGTACGCCCCGGACGCCGTGCCGCTCACCCCGCCGGAGTTGAACGACCGAAGCGACGCAGCTCCCGGCGATGAGGAACACCCCGACCAGGAGGGCCCCGGGCCGTACCCGTGCCCGCTGTGTACCCGCGACTTCACCACCGTGCGCGGCCGGGACGCCCACCGCCGCCAAGTCCACCCGGAGGCATGAGCCGTGCCCGTTGAGCCCGTACCCTGCACCGTGCCCGAGCCTGAGCCCCCGACCCCGCCGTGCTGCAGCCCGGGGGTTGCCTCGACGGGCCTATGCCTCGCGGACAGCACCCCCATTGCCGTCCTGGCCGTCACCGCCTGCGCCGACTGCGGCACCGCGGCTGCTACGCCGGAGATGACTGGCTGGCTCAACCTCCTGACCGGCGCCTACACGGCTGGCCCGCCCCCGGCCGGCACCGAGGCATGTGCCGGGCAGCCCCAGCAGTTCGAGGTCGGGCAGTGGTGCGACCTGGACGCCCAGGGCGAGGTAATCGCCCCCGTCCTGGTGGAGTACGAGTACGACGACAACGGGCAGCTTGTCGGCGTCCGGACCCTCACCCCGGGCGGCGACCCGTACACGGTGACCGGCACCCTGGGTATCTGCCCCGGCCCGGTCGATGACGTCGAGTACGTGATCCTGTGCGACACCGGCACCGACGGCACCGTGACCGAGTTCCTGCGGCAGCTCACACCGAACGGGGACGGCACCAGCACGACACGGGACACCCTGCCGGACGGCACCACGGCGTACACCCCGGTCGGCCGTGTGGGCACTTGTGGGGGCTCCCTCGTCCCCTGCGGCACCGGCACCGGGGGCACGCCGGGGGTCTCCGGCCCGATCACCAGCGGCAACGAGACACTGTCCTCCGTCGCCCTCGCCCGGCCGATCAAGCCAGCGACCGAGCACGAGGTGCCCGGCATGGGCGCCCTCATCACCGGCGGCACCTGGCACGTGCCCGCGACCAAGTGCGGTGTGAACACGTCCGGCGAGGACTACGGCTGGGGCGCCCTCAAGCTCCCGGCCGTCCCGCGTCCGATCTGTGACGCGGGCACCGTGAAGGTCACGATCCGTCTCACCTACGTCCAGGAGGGCCCCGGCTCCGGGCAGGCGTCCACCGGCGCCCTTTTCTTGATGTATCACCGGGCGGACGGCAGCGCCGTGCAAGCCGGTGGCCACGCATTCCCTCAGAACACCCCCGTCGGCTCGACCGGAATCCGGGAGGTCGTCGCGACGATCCCCGCTGACCGTCTGGCCGCCGGGGAGGTGTACGCCGCCCTCTCCGCCGAGACCTGGCAGAAGAGCTTCAACGTCGCCGCGCAGTGCAAGGCTTGGAGCTTCTCCGGGTGGTCGGCCGAGTACGAGTACGACGTGACCGGCTGCCCGGAGCTTCCGCCGCCGCCGCTCGCCCAGCTCGTCAAAATCTGCCCGACAGACCCGATCCCGGTCACAGTGGAGCCCGGGAAGGATACTGAGGTCGCCGTCCTCTGCGACGTTGCCGAGGACGGCACGGTGACGCAGTTCCTCCGCGCCTACCAGGTCGACTCGGAGAGCGGACAGGTCGGCGTCGTCGCGGACACGCGCCTCGACGGCATCACCCCGTACGAGCCGCTCGGCAAGGTCGGCGTCTGTGACGCGGCCGAGCCGTGCCGGGACACGTCCAGCACGCTCCTGTGCGACACGGCCGCCACGGACGTGATCACGGTGTTCGACCCGGCGAACCGGTCGACCGCGGATGGTTGGGAAGTCGTCTCCTTCACCGGTGCCAACCCGGGTGCCGACCCGGAGGCGGCCATGCCGTACCCGGCCCGGTACGGCACCCCGTTCGGTTATCCGGCCCTCGGCGCGCGCGCCGACCAGAGTGCTGGTTCGAGCGGGGCCCAGTGGTCCGGCTATGACGCCGCTCCGGTGCGGTGGGTCCTCCGTAAGACGTTCACCGCGCCGGAAGACGGCGTGGCGGTGGCCCAGTCCGCAGGGTTCCGGGGCGATGGCGGCGCCCGCGTGAGGATCAACGGCGTCGATGCCGGGATGTACGGGCAGTGGAACCAGCCCGCTACCACGGGCACCGCGCAGATCCCGGTCACCGCTGGACCGAACACGGTCGAGATCGAAGTCCGCGACGTCAACGGCATCAACAACGTCGTCGGCCGTCTCGACATCGCCATGCCGCGCACAGTGCAGTTCATGCGCCGGCAGACCGTCGACTGCGAGACCGGCGACGTCATCGCCACGCATGACACCACCCTCGACGGTGAGCCGTACGAGGTGAAGGGGGAGGTCGGGCAGTGCGAGCCCGCAGCCGAGTGCTGCGAGCAGCCCCCACCGGAGCAGCGGGTGGACGTCGAGACGGAGCTGCTGTGTATCCGCGACGAGGCCAGCGGGGACGTCCTCCGCCAGGTCCTGGTGGAGCGCGTCTATGACGACCAGTCCGGCGACCGCCTGGAGCAGCGCCTCACCGACCCGACCACGGGCGACCCGGTGGAGCTCCCGGCCGGGGCCGTCCTCGCCCGGTGCCCGTCCCCGGACCGCATCACCCGGCAGATCTGCGTGGTTGAGACCGGGAAGGCCGAGTTCCTGACCAACGCGGCGGGCGCCGCGGCTGGGCAGGATACGGATTGGCAGTGGTCGCCGAACCTGTCCGGCTCCTGGTACCCGATGTACCAGGTCGCGCCCAACCCTGCGTGGACACTGACCGACTCGGCACCGAACCCGGCGCACTGGGTGGCCCCGCACCAGGACAAGACGGTCTGCTCGCCCAACCCGGCGACCGCGCCGCACGTCTCCGCGACCTGGTACACCCGCGCCTCGTGGCAACTCCCCGTGAACGTGGACCCGGGCACGATCCGTATCGCGGCGTCCGTCCTCAACGCGGACAACGGCGTGATTCAGTGGCGCCTCAACGATGGAGCTTGGCAGCCCGTGAGCGGCGGCGGATTCACCCCGCCGGCCTGGGCGTTCCCACCGAGTGCCGTCCCCGGCGGCAGGGCGGGGCAGAACGAGATCGTCGTGCAGCTCTTGGAGACGGCACCGCCCACAACCTGCCCCAGCCCGAACCAAGCCGGGATGATGCTCCACGTCCTCGCGACGTACGACTACGAGCCGCGCGTGTGGACCCAGGTCGTTGAGGACGGCCGGGTCTACTACCTGGACGAGACCGGTACCCGGCAGGACGCCATCCCGGACGGGCAGCGCATTGTTCCCTGCGGTGGAGGGGCTGGCGGGGAGTGCTGCCCGCAGCCCGACTGCCGGAACTCCTCCACGCTCCTGCTGTGCGACCTGCCAGCAGACGGCGAGCCCGAGCCCACGGTCACGGACACCGTGCCCGGCCCGTTCTACCCGTATCCGACCGGCCTGCCCATGGCGGGTGCACAGGCTCTGTGGGATGGAGGCACCCTCACTCTCCCGCCGGGCACTGGACCGCAGCCCGGCACGACCGGCACCGTGCGCACCCTTGCCGCAAAGGTTCAGGCCCCGCGCCCGGCGTGCGACACCGGGACAGCTCACGTCACCGTGTCGGTCGACGCCGAACAGCTCGGACCGGACACCGGATGCGCTATCACCGGCGCGGTGCGCCTCTTCAACGGCACGACGCCGGTCGCTACCGTCCTCCCGCCCAAGGACGCCGCGGTCGGCTGGGCGGGCACCCTGACGGTGGAGGCGGATGTCCCGGCCGCCGACCTGGCCGCCGGGAACATCGTCTTCTTCGTGGCGCTCGACACCTACGACGACTCGCCGCAGGCATGCCCCGGCACCCCGCGTAAAACGTCATGGAAGCTGTCCGAGTTCACCGCGTCCGTCGCCTACGAACAGACCGACTGCACCACGCAGTTCCTCCGCAACGTCACGGTGGACTGTGAGACGGGTGCCGTCCTCACCGTCACGGACACCACTCTCAACGGTGACCCGTACACGGTCACCGGAGAGGCCGGCGAGTGCACGACCGGCGGCGGCGACTGCTGCCCGGCGGAGAAGTGCCGCGGCACCAGCACGGTCCTGCTGTGCGACGTCACCGGCCGACTCCTGACCAACGACATCTTCGACTCCGCGCCACTGGCCACCGGCCCAACCCGCGGCACCCTGCCGAACGGCGTGACCTGGGCCGTCAACAGCGGCGTGTGGATCCCGTCGGCCAGCCACTACGTCTTCGGCACCGGGACCCCCTTCCCGGCGGGCCCTCAGAAATGGACGTTCGACCAGCCGGTGACGCTGCGTTTCGGCGTTGCCAACGTCGACAGCGCATCCCTCGCGGAATGCATGCGGCTCCCCGCGAACGTGGCACCGGAGTCCATCCACCCCAATCACGTGTGGGACTCATTGCAGCGCACGCTGTGCGCCAGCGGCAGCACCGCCGCGACTGACGTCTCTGTCTTCACCACGATCGAGCCGGTCACGTCGCTGGAACTGGCATCCGTCAACCAGGCCTCCGGCATCGGCACCTCGTTCATCGAAGTCACGATCAACGAGCCGCCGCAGCAGTTCTTTCGGACCATCGTCACGGACTGCGATGCCGGCGAGATCGTCTCCGTCACGGACACCACCCTCGATGGAGACCCTTACACGGTCGTCGGCGAGGTCGGGCAGTGCCAGGCAGACGGTGGAACGTGCTGCCCGACTGAGCCGTGCCGCGACACCAGCACCGTGCTGCTGTGCGACCTGGACCCTGAGTGCCAGGCCGGGATCGAGCCGACCGCGACGGACGAGCCGAACCCGGCCAGCTTCAACAACTGGGGGCCGGGCTCGCCCGTGACGGGGTGGTGCCTCCTCGACACCACCGGCCAGGGCGCCCCGGTGTGGACCGGTGGGGCCGCCGTCATCGGCCCTGACCCTGTCTGCCCGGCCAGCTCCACGGGCGACACACACAGGGCGATCGGTGTCCACCTTGCCGCGGGTTCCCCCAGCCTCACGGGCACCGTCAGCGTCACGGTGTCGCTGAGGGCCACGAACAACGGGCCCAACTCCGGTTGGCAGGGCGACGGCCGGTTTGCCCTGTGGGACGCGACGGCCGCGTCCCGGCTCACGCACGTTGACGTCCCACAGAGCGCACCGGTCGGATCCTCGTACACGCTGACGCTCACCACCGATGTCCCGGCGGCGGCGCTCGCGACGGGTGACATCGTCGCAATCCTGGACCTGGAGACGTACCACGGCGCCGGGCCCAAGGCGTGGACAGTCGACGAGTTCTCGTGGTCGGCCGAGGTCCCGCCGGTTGAGTGCGAGGCGCAGTTCCTGCGCACATTCGTCAAGGACTGCGCGACCGGGGCCACCGTGTCGGTCGTCGACACGACGCTGGACGGCGAGCCGTACGAGGTGACCGGCGACGTCGGCCAGTGCACCCCGGCCGGGGGCGGGACACCGCAGCCAGACCCGTGCCAGGCCACCAACGTGATCGAGGCGTGCCGGTGCGACGACACCGACGGCGATGGCGTATCGGACACCGACTACGTCGAGCTCCTGGCCGTCGACTGCGACGGCACTCTCACGAGTATCGGCACGTACACGCCGGACCTGTCCGCGCCCTACACCCCGGTCGCACCCGTGCCGTGCGAGGCGGAGGGCGCCCCCACGGCCACGGGTGTACAGGCGCGCCGCGTCGAGCTCGCCGCAGGCGAGACGTGGAACGCCGCGGCCTGGCCGACGCTCCAGTCCGTCACCGCCGTCGCCCGAGGCACCGGCACGATCACCAGCGCCGACGGCACCTCCAGCCTCATGACGGGGGAGACCGTCACCTGGTCCGTGGCCCGGGATGATGACGCGCTGCTCACCGGTCCGCTCACGATCACCGCCGACACAGGCACCATCGCCGTGTCCTTCACGACAGGGGTGACCCTCTGATGGCCGGATGCTGCTGCCAGGCAGGCAGTACGCGGGTGTACCGGAGCGACCCCACCGTCGACCCGGCCCCGTGCAACGCCGTCGCCCTCACGGCGGCCGGGCTCCTCGTACCGCGCACCGAGGTGGCTGGCATCGCGCCGGGCGGGGCGGTCGGGACGGAGCGGTCGGTCGATATCGACGTGACCGTGCCGGCTGATGGGACGTGCCCGGCGGCGTGGCAGGTCGGTGCCCGGCTCACACCGGTAAGCGGGCAGATATCCGGCACTGTCGGCCTGGGAGGCTCCCCCTACGACACGTGGGTCGCTGTTCCCGGGACGCTGACACTGCCGGAGGCAGGCGTCTATGAGCTGGTGGCTGACGTGCAGGGAGGCGTGATCATGGTGGGCAGTGTCTCCAATGCGATCGTCCGAGCCCGGCTGTTCGACGTCACTGCCAACGCTGTGGTTCCGCTCAGTACGCGGACCCTCGTGCTCTTCGCTGCTACGCCCGCCGTTGGCGTCACACACACCCTCCACGGCAACGCCTCGGCAGCGGCGCTGTACCAGGTGGCGGGTCCGACCACGGTTCGAGTCGAGGGCCTGAAACACGTCGACAGCGGAACCACGACGGGGGAAGTCGTCGCGGTCACGAACTTCCGCTTCAAGAAGCTGGCTGACTGATGACCGGCACGAGCGGCGGCGCGGGCATCACCGGCCCGGCAGGCCCTCCGGGACCGCAGGGCACTGACGGTGCCACCGGACCGGTCGGCCCGGCCGGTCCGCAGGGCGAGACGGGTGCCGACGGGCCTGCCGGTCCCCAAGGGCCGGCAGGAGACCCAGCACCCGCCGGACCCCGCATCGAGCGCCGCACGGCCGTCACCAGCGCCGCCGGGGACGCCGTCTTCACCTGGTCGCCGCCGTTCGCCGCCCCGCCGGTCGTTACCGCGACCGTTGAGGCCGGGGCCGGCTTCCGCTCCACCCGTATTGCCGCGCACAGCGGGGCGTCCACAACCGTTCACGTCGATGTGTCGGCCGGAGTCACGCTCCTCGGGATCGGCGTCCTGGCCGTCGGCGCCGCTGCTGCCGGCGTCACCGTGCACGTCCACGCCGTGGAGGCGCCGTGAGGAAGGCACCACCCATGCGTGTCCTCGTGATCCTGCCGGTGTACGGGCAAGGCGCCCTTCCCACAGGGGCGTTCGTCACCAGTTACGAGTACGTGCGCGGGCTCGTGGCGGCCGGGCACGCGGTGGACGTCGTGACGACGATCAAGGAGCCCGGTGACGTCCGCCTGGAGGCCGGGGTGAGGGTGTGGCCGCTGCGGTACTGGCGGCGTGCCGTCCAGGCTTCACGGCCGGAGCTGGTGATCTCGCACCACGGAGACCGGAAAGCACCCCGGATCGTGGCGCAGTCGGGGCGGGTGCCGCACCTGCTGATGGTGCACGGAATGGCTGAGGACCGCGACCTCGGGCGCTCGTCCCTGGCCTGGTTTCCCTCGGCCGCGTGCCGCGACCACTACCCCACCTACCGGGGCCGAACCCTGGTCCTCCCGCCCCCGATCAACCCCGGCCTGTACCGCACCACCCCCGGCAGCATGGTCACCCTGAACGGCAGCACGGTCGCGAAGGGCGCCGATGTCCTGGCCGCGGTGGCCGGGGAGTTGCCGGATGTCCAGTTCCTCATGGTGCGGGCCGCTGGCCACGTCGTCGACGGGCAGGCGCCGAACGTCACCGTGGCCGACCGCACCGACCCGCGGACCGTCTACGCCCAAACCCGGGTCCTGCTGATGCCGTCCACCACGGAGTCGTACGGCCGAGCCGGGGTCGAGGCGATGCTGTCGGGCATCCCGGTACTCGCAGCCCCGCTGCCAGGCATACGCGAAGCGCTCGGCACAGCGGCCACGTACATCCCACGGCCGGACACCGCCCGCTGGGTCAGCGAGATCCGCCGGCTGTCTGATCCGGCGACCTACGCCGCAGCGTCGGCCAGGACTACAGCCCACGCCGGGCGTCTCGACTACCCCGGGAACCTCGCCGAGTTCGAGGCTGCGTGCATCAGCCTGCGGTCCCGTATGCCTCCGACACTCGCCCGGCGCGCGCGCCGCTCCGTGCACACCCCAACAATCCCTTCTTGACGATCCGTCACATGACGAACTGCTGCCGCAGTGCCCGCTCGCGTTCGGAGGCGTGCCGGATGGTTACCGCAGGTCACCGAGGACGAGTACAACACAGCGGCGGGCACGATCACCTTGCCTGCTCCCCGGTAGGTCCAGTCCACCCGGACTGCGCGGCGCCGTCGGCTCGTCCCGGCGGCATCGCGCACTGTCCCCCGTAGGCGGGCGCCTGCTGGATCCCCCGCAGCGGGGGCGAGGAGAACGGGTACGGACTTTTGCGCAACCCGCACCCGCTAAGTGTGCGGTGTGCCGTACGGCTTCGAGGAGATCACCGCTGATGAGTGGGCGAGCCTCCAGCCGGGGGCGAGGCCATCGTCATCCCATGGCCGTCGCAGCCCGCCGCGGGGGTTGTGAGCGACGCTGAGTCGCGGGGGGTGACTATTCGCTGGTAGTCGGCCATGTACGCGGCGATCTGCGCGGACCGGCTTCCTGTCGGGCAGACACCGGGATGCGCGCTGCGCCCCCCGTGCTGCTGTGCCCCGATCGAGTTCGTGCTTCGCATGCTTCGGATAGCTACGGTGAAGGCAGCAAGAAGCCCGCAGCGGAGGCTTCCCAACCAACACGCTGCGGGCATCCACCCAGGCAGAACCTGAAAGGTGGTCCCTGTGACCGTACCGCAGCCAATCCCTGTTCCCCACGGCGCTCAGTGGGGGTACGAAATCGTCATCATTGTGTTGGTGGTTGTCGTCGTGCTCGCCTGCGCGGGTGTGAGCCCTGAGTGGGTGACGGCAGCTCTGTCGCTCATGGGCGTGGTGGCGGCAGTGCCCCGAGCGAGCCGTTAGCGGCAAAGGCCGCAGACGTTGTATCGGCGGGGGCGCTCAGCCATGAGTGCCCCCGCGCAGCCCTGCCTGCACGGCTAGACTTCCTGTGTAGCCGCTGGTTCTGGGCCGGGCCGACCAACCCTTGTTGGAGGCCCCGTGTCCGCCCCGCTTCTCGCTAACGCGAGTACCTTCCGAGTAACCCGCGTCGACGGCTGTGGACGCCCTGTCTGCGGCCCCGACAACGCCTACGTCACCGACTGTTTCGCCTCCCTCGCGATGAACGCGAACATTGAGGATGGCGAGGACATCACTTTCAAGGCGGCGAACGGCCGCCAGTGCGGCTACAAGAAGGGCTGCCCGACCCTCAACGGGTACGACATCGAACTCGTCTTCTTCCAGGCGTCGCCCGAGCTGATCGAGATCATGACCGGGTCGCCGGTCTTCTACGACTACGCCGGGAAGCCGATCGGGTTCGACTCCTGCTCGATCCCCTGCCGTGCCGGGTTCGCGCTGGAGCTGTGGGCGGACATCCTCGGCGAGGACGTATGTCCGGAGGAGGACACCGGTGAAGGGGTCTGGCAGTACTTCCTGATGCCGTGGGTCTCCAACGGGATCATCGGGGACCTCGAACTCGCCAACGAGGCGGTGAACTTCACCCTGACCGGGTCGACCAGGAGCGGCGGACGGTGGGGCGCCGGCCCGTACGACGTGATGGGCCAGGACAAGGCCGGCACCCCGGGCCCGATGCTCACCCCGCTCGGGCCGACCTGTCACCGTCGTGCGTTCATCACGACAGTGGAGCCGCCGGAGTCGTCGACCGGGTACCTGCCGGTCGAGGGCGAACTCTGCGAGGTGTCCTGACCATGGGCGACGGGGAGCAGCCGGACATCGTCTACGTGGTGCGGCCGGGGAACCACAACGAGCAGCTGCGGTATTCGCTGCGCACCCTGGCGAACCTTCCGCACCGCAGGGTGTGGATCGCCGGGTACTGCCCGACATGGGTCGGGCCCGATGTCGGCCGTATCCCCGTCGCCCAGTTCGGAACGAAGTACCAGAACTCGACGGCGAACCTGCGGGCCGCCGCCGAACACCCGGAAGTCGCCGAGGACGTCCTTTACCTGAACGATGACTTCTTCACGATGCAGCCCGTCGACCGGATGCCGGTCCTGCACCGGGGCCTGGTCGGCCGGGTCGAGGCGTACTACGCCTCGCGCGCCAACGGTAAGTACCTGCGCGGGCTGCGCGAGACACGGGCGCTCCTCGCCGGCCTCGGGCATCCGGACCCGCTGTCGTACGAGCTCCACGTACCCATGACGATGACGAAGACGGGTTTGCTGGAGACCCTGGACCTTGGTGCCCGTCTGGACGTCCTGCACAAGCGGACCCTGTACGGGGCGCTGCACGGGCTCGGCGGCGAGGAGATCACCGACCCGAAGATCCTCACCCGCGGCCCCCGCTTCCCGAAGGAAGCGTCGTTCCTGTCAACCATGCCCGAGACCTTCGCGCACGGCCAGGTCGGCGCGTTCATCCGTAGCCGGTTCCCAGAGCCGTGCCAGTACGAGGCGCGGGGGCGGCGCTGATGGCCATTGGAGCGGTTTGTGAGCCGTGGCCGGTCGACCTGTGCTGCGACGTCCCGGAGGACATGCCCGAAGACCAGGTACAGCGCTGGGCGCTCGTCGCCTCCCAGATCCTGTGGGCGCTGTCCGGGCGCAGGTGGGGGCCGTCCTGCCCCGTCACCGTCCGCCCCTGCCGCAAAGCGTGCCTGGACACCTACTCGTTCCCGGTCGGGGTGCAGAGCAGCGGGGGGTGGATTCCGTACCTTGGCGCGGATGGGCAGTGGCGCAACGCGAGCGTCTGCGGCTGCACCTCGGACTGCTCATGCGGTGAGCTGTGCGAGATCCGCCTGGACGGCCCGGTGTACGACATCGTGTCGGTCCAGGACGGCGAGAACATCCTGGTGCCGGAGGCGTACCGGGTCGACTCCCCGAACATGCTGGTCCGTACGGACGGCGAGTGCTGGCCGACGTGCCAGGACATGGCCGCCCCCTGCGGCACCCCCGGCACTCTCTGCGTCACGTACAGGACCGGCCTCCCTCTGGACGCCGCGGCGATCGCAGCGGTCTCCGAGCTGACGTGCCACCTGATGAAGGGCTGCGGGACCGGAACCGGCTCGTGCGGATGCCGGCCGAATCCGAACATCACCAAGATGACGCGGCAGGGCGTCCAGTGGGAGAAAGCCGACCCAACGCTCATCTACTCCGAAGGCCGAACCGGCCTCCCGCTCGCCGATCTGTGGCTCACGATGACCAACCCCTACCACCAGGCGTCGCCTTCAAGGGTCTACAGCGTCGATTTCCGACGCCCGAGGGTGCAGCAATGGCCCTGAGCCCTTTCGCCCTCCACGACCTCACTGAGGCCGTCCTCGGCTGCGTGTGCGCCGCACTCGACGAGACCGCCATCGCGATCCCCGAACAGCCAGGCTGCCCCGATTGCCGGGCCTGCGTCGTGCCGGGGGCACCGGCATGGGACGAATGCGTCGACCCGTGCAGCGGCAACATGGCCGGGGGCCAGTTGTCCGTTTCAGTCGCCCGGATCTACCCTTCGACCCGGTTCCCCGACGAGGACCAGGAGGTGCGTGGGGTACGTGGATGCACTCCGCCGCCTACGACGGCCGCGGAGCTCGTCGTCACGCTCCTGCGGTGCGCCCCGATGGTCAACGAACAAGGCTGCCCGCCCACCTGCGAGGAACTGTCGGCCGCGGCCCGGGTGACCCACATCGACGCTGTCACCGTCTACAACAGCCTCATGTGCTGCCTGCCGCATACCGCCGGACGCCGCGGCCGGCGTTTCGTGATGGGACAGCAACGGGTCATCGGCCCGCAGGGCGGATGCGTCGGTATCGAGCAGCGCGTCATCGTCGCCCTGCCCGGGTGCGCCCCGTGCCCGGAGGAGGTCTCACCATGAGCGTGGAAGTCCGTATCGACGCGACCCGGCTGGAACGCGCGCTGCGCCGGCCGGGCGGGATCGGGGAACGCATCCTGCGTCGCCGGGCCGCACCGGTCGTACGACGGGCCGAGCAGCTGGCACCCGGAAGCATGGGACGCGGGATCACCCTCAGCGTCCAGGGCACCGGCCGCGGCATGGCCGCCGTGATCACGAGCACGCACCCCGCCAGCGCCTGGGTGATCAACGGAACGCGCCCGCACCTCATTCGGGCGCGTGGCAAGGCCCTGCGGTTCGAGGTCGGCGGCCGGACCGTGTTCGCGAAGGTGGTCCGGCACCCGGGGACACAGGCGAACGACTTTTTGGGCAAGGCGCTCCGCGAGGCACTCTGAGAGGGCGGTTTGTGATTCTTTGCCTGTTTTTGGGTTGCTGGTGAACCCACGCCAGTCCCGCGTCGGAACGCTCCTTCATGAGCGTGGTGGTGGCGCGGGGCGGGTGGCGAGATGGTCCTGGAGTTCACGATGGCGGAACTGCCATGCCGTCCCAGACACGCGCAGGATGCCGAGTTCGTAGCAGGCGTCCAGGAAGCGTCCCAGCCGCCACGGCAGCTTCCTGCGCGTGTGCAGGAGGAGCGTGAAATACCGCAGGGCTGCCGAGCCGCCTGCGACAGGGATGCTAAATATCATGAGCCCGAACATTAAGCCGCTGAGGGGCAGCTGCGAAAATTCAAGCTCCCAATCGGGGTCGGGGCCGTAAGTGATTCCGAGCAGGAGTACGAGCCCGTACATGAGCATGGCCCCGACCGCTGTCACGGGTCCGAACACGACTGCAGCAATGAGGTCCATGCGGATGAGGTGACGCGGAACGACTGCCCCCTGCTCCGGCTTGATCATGAGTCCGCGCGCGAGACCGATCGAGAGCCCGATCGGGAGCCCGAAAGCTAGGCCGAACAAGAGACTTTCTTGGAGCACGAATGGGTCATAAGGCCCGCTCGTCGCCTGGCTCGTGCCGACGATGATCAGGAGAACGATCGCGAAACCGACCGTGGACCCCAGGGTGAGAGCGCGTCGGCCGGCAGGGGTGCGAAGACGGCCAAGGTCGATCCGCCGTGGCTTCGGCCATGCTGGGCGGTAGAGCACCGCGAAACAGAGGAAGAACGCCCACATCGTCATCGCACTAAAGACGTCATCCCATGCCACCAGCGCGACCGGGAGTGGCGCCGCCGCAGCCAGGACGCGTTCGGTCCACCGTGTCCGGTGCTTCCCGCCCAGGGGCCATAGTTCGTGGAGGACCAGGTCGGTGCTGCTCAGCGTGCGCCTTGCGACGCGGCGGGGTGAGCCGTCTCCAGGGCCGCTGTTGTCATTGAGGTAGCGGGCGAGGAATGCCAGGCGGCGCCAGGTGGTGTCGGCATCCAGTCGCGGACGGGTGTCGGTGCCCGACGGCCGGGAGGTGTCGTCCGCCCCCCGGTGGGGTGCGGCCACCGCGGCACCGATGTAGTGGTCCAGGAGGTACTCGTAAAGATGCCCGCCGGTAGCCAGCACGAGGAGATCGGCGGGGTCACGCAGGTATCGCCCGTCGGCGGTGCGCTCCTCGAAGACGGTGGCGGCCAGGGTCAGTCGCCAGGGCGTGTCCAGCGTCTTGGCCAGCAGGGTGGGTTCCGGCGGGACGGTGCCGGCTGGACCCGCCGCCACCATGTCCAGGGCGGAGAGGACCGGCTGCCAGCGGGCCCGGCCCCGCTCCGTACCGGCGACGCGTTGCGACAGGTAGCTGTGAGCGCTGGAGGCGTCGACGCGGGCCACGGCAATGCGTGCCACGATCCGGGGTTCCGTCCCTGCTTCCACCAGGGCCTGATAGTGGGCGTGCCGGCAGGTCACGACGACCGGGCAGTGTGTGCCACCGTGCTCGAACCGGTTGATGCAGCGGAGGAGGGCGGCGGCGCGTGAGGTGTAGCCGGGGGCCGTGCCCGGGTCCATTTCGTCCAGGCCGTCGATGACCGGTAGTACGAGATTTGCGTCCACTAGGCGGGCGGCTTCGCGGCGGGGAAGACGGTAGACGTCGGTCAGGTGTGTCCGTAACCAGTCACGCATGTCGCTGCCGGGCCAGGATGCCGCGGCCAGTCGTACCGGCACCGGATCCTGCAGGGAACGTTCCTTGGCCAAGCCCAGGATCAGGGACAGGGCGAGCACGGTTTTGCCTGTTCCCGCGTCACCGCCGGTCCGCCCGTCCCGGCCGCCGGACGGTGTACCGGTGATGACCATCCGCCCAGGCCGCAGGCCCCGGTAGTAGTCGGCGATCCCCTCCAACGTTCCGTCGGCGCGCGAACCGCTCATCCCGGTGGCCATGACCGTGAAAGTGAGGTCGATCCGCCCGTCCGGCGCTGCCAGCCCACTGCCCAGCAACTGCCGGTACTGCGCGCCCTCCGCCCGCGCCACCAGTCTGGCGAGCTTCTCCGCGATCACCGGGGCCGTGCGCTGGTCCTGCAGGGCCCGGACTCCCGCCCACGCTCCCCATCCCCCGAGAACCACACCCGCCAGGCTGGGCAAGAGGGCCAGCACCCCCGCCGGGTCGGAGCCCTCCTTCGCCTTCGGCAGCGCGTCCACCGTCCACCACAGACCGGCCAAGCCCACCGCAACGCTGAACATCACTGCCGAGAATGCCCCGGCACGCCCCCGACGCATCATGAGCACATCCTGCCTCAGGGAACAGTCACGAGTCTCTGGATCAGTGAAGTGAAGCGGTCCGGGTCTGTTGGAGGCTCAACCCTGAGCGGGTGGTTCGTGAGTGTCCGACGCCCCACCGGCGCAATCACCCCCGCCTGGCGCGAACCGGCGGCAGCAGCGTGAACATCCAGCCGCTCCTTCAGGCACTGGACATCCAGGAAGAGGCCGCCCGGGCCCAGGACGACGGCCTCCGCACGCAGATTGAAGACCTCCAGGACCGGCTACGGGAGGCCGAGACACACCTCGAACACCTCGCGATCACCGCAAGACCGTCACCGGCCTCGCCGACCGGATCCCCGCCTCCCCACCGGAACTGCCCGAGCATCCGGACTACGCCCGCATCCTCACCGTTTTCAACGAGGCCACCGGACCACAGCGGGCCAAGGGCGTCTGCCAGGCCCTCGGCCACGAACTCCTGCCCAAGAACGTCGAGGGCACCCGAGCCAAGCTGAAACGCCTGGTCAAACTCAGCGTCCACACCGAAGCCGCCACCGGCAGCTTCGCCAGGAAGCAATAGCCACCGCCACGACCAGTACCCCTGGCGCAACCCTCATACCGAAACGGACATCACTTCACGAACCGACCACTGAGAGGCCCGGTGAGCAGCCGACCGGCGGAGTGCGGGCGCGGATACTCTGGTGCTGCTGCTGGTTTTGGGCCGGGCGCTGCACGACGTATGGGAGCCCGACATGGCCAGGAAGTCCTTTGCCCTCCGGACCGAGCCTCACGTCGCCGAGATCGGTGATGACATCGAGCTGGAGTTCCAGCCCGAAGTGATGGGCGACGAGTTCCTGGACGCCTACGAGGCGTTGCAGGACACCTACACCGAGCTCGGCGTCGACCCGAACAACGCGGCTGGCATGACGCCTACTCAACTGCGCACGACGACAGACGCTGTCCAGACGTTCCTGGCCGGTCTGATGCTGCCGGAGTCGGCCGCCCAGTTCGACACGATGAGGCTGCCCCACCGGGTGGTCGTCGCGCTGCTGGAGTGGGTCTTGGAGATCTACGGGGGCAACGGTGGCCAGCGCCCTCCTACGTCGTCCAACGGCTCTGCCACAGCGTCGCCGCCTCGTGGGACTCGTTCGACGGGCAACTCGCGCTCCAAGGGGTCGACCCCCACGCGTGGACGCTGACACGCCTACTGAACGCCGCCGAGGCCGCGATGGACCAGGCCGCGGCCGACGACGCGGAGCGGCAGCGGAACCGGGCCAGGCTGTACGCGCCGCCGCCGGGTGCTCGACGACGGCCCGCTGAAAGGCCGGCCGGGGCCGGGGTGGGAATGACGCGGGCGCAGGCGTCGGCGTTGACGGCGCAGCTGGAGGCGGAGGACGCGAGGCTGAGCGGCGGTCGCGGATAGGCTTGCATTGCTGCTGGTTCTGGGCCGAGCAACCACCACGAGGTCTCGTGAGGTTGCTCGATGGCTGACGACGTCGACGGCTCGGCCCGGATCCGGATCACCCTGGATGATTCCGGTGTTGCTGCTGAGGCGCGCGCGCTCGGTGTACGGATCAGGGGTGCGATCGACCGCGGGATGCGCGGGGTTGGGCGTGACCTGGAACGGCAACTGCGTGCGGTCCAGATCACTGTCACGCCGGACCTGCGCCGGTTCGATGCCCAGCTCCTGGCCGGTCTCCGGTCGCTGGACTCCATCAATCTGCCGGTGGCACCGGACCTGACGGGGTTCGTGGAGCGGCTGCGCGCGGCGCTCGCGGGCGAGGAACTGTCCATACCGGCCGTCCCTGACCTGTCGACGTTCGACGCGCGGCTGCGGGCGCACAACATGCCCACGCTGAACGTCCCCGTCAACCCGGATGTCAACGGGTTCACGCGGGCAATGCGGGGGCTGTCGTCCCTCGCGAGCGGCGCGGGGTCTGTCCTGGCCAGTGCGTTGCAGTTCGGGGCGATCGGTGGTGCGGCGTTGGCCGCGGCTGCCGGGATCTCCTCGTTCGTTGCCTCGCTCGCGCCGGCGGTCGGGATCGTCGCTGCGCTGCCAGCAGTGATCGGTGGCGTGGTCGTCGCGACTTCGGCTCTGAAGCTGGCCCTGTCGGGGGTGAGCGATGCCTTCGGTGCAGCCCTGGGTGACGACGCCGAGAAGTTCACGAAAGCGCTTGAGGGCCTGTCGCCCGCGGCCCAAGCCGCCGCCCGTGAAGTCCGAGCGCTGAAGCCCGGGTTCGACTCACTGAAGTCGACCGTCCAGGACGCGTTCTTCGCCCCGCTGAAGGGGCAGATCACCGGTGTCGCGCAGGCCTTGAGCGGGCCTCTCAAGTCCGGACTGGCCGCTGTTGCGGGGAACTTCGGCCTGGCCGCGCAGCGGGTCGGGAACTTCCTCCAGAGCGCCACCGGTATCAAGTCGATCCAAGGCATCCTTCAGGGGACCACCCAGGCCACCAGTGGGCTGTCTGCTGCGATCGGCCCGGTGGTCTCCGGACTCACCCAGGTTGCCGGCGCGGTGTCCAAGGCGTTCGGGGCCCAGACCGGCAACGCGATCGCCTCCTTGGGGGCACGGCTCGGGGGTTTCCTCCAGCAGGCGGCGCAGGGCGGGCAGGCCGTCGCATGGGTACAGGGCGCCCTCCAGGTGTTCCAGCAGTTGGGTGGAGTGGTCGCCCAGGTCGGCGGCATCCTCGGGGACGTCTTCGGCGCCCTGTCGGCCGGAGGCGGTGGTTCGCTCGGTGGGCTGACCCAGGTACTGACTACTGCCCGGTCTCTGATTCAGCCGCTTCTGCCGTTGATCACCCAGCTCGCCCAACTCTTTTCGGTTGTTCTGTCCGGTGCGTTGTCGACTGCGGCGGCTGCGATCGGGCCCGTGGTCAGCGCGATTTCCAGTACCTTGATGCCGCTCATCCCTGGCTTGACCAGCGCTTTTCAAGGACTCTTCGCCGCGCTTGGGCCCGCCGCCGCCCAGATTGGTAGCGCCTTGGGGAGTGCATTTTCCGCAATTCTACCCATTCTTACTGGTTCGGTTGTGCCTGCATTTACTCAACTCGTGGCCGCGGCAGCCCCGTTGGTGTCGATGCTTGTCGAGAGCTTGGGTCCGGCGGTCGTTCAACTTGCGGGCCTGTTCAGTGCCGTTCTTAGTTCCGCCGTCCAGGTCGTTATCCCGCTGCTTGGCCCCGTCGTCGAAATCGTGTCCGGGCTCCTATCTGCGCTTACCCCTCTGATTTTTGCAGTCACACAGGTTGCAGCTGCACTTGGGGGGAGCGGAGGGCTTGGGGGTGCGGCCCAGGGGCTAGCCCCGCTCCTGACGTCGGTCGGTACTGCGGCCACGACACTCGTTGCGGCTTTGGTGCCGCTCGTCAGTCAGGTCCTGGTCGCGCTCCTGCCGATTTTGCCGCCGATCGTTAACGCCTTTAATGCCCTAGTTGCTGCACTCGTTCCGCTTTTGCCGCCAATTGCCGAATTGGTCGCCTCCTTGACTCCGATCGTGTCGCTCCTGATCAGCATTGCCGCGCCGATCCTCGAAATCGCGGCCGGATTCGCATCGTGGCTGATTATCAAAACCGTCGTTCCAATCGTTTCGCTCGTCGTGTCCGCGCTGACTGGCCTTTCCGGCGCCCTTACCTCGGTGGTCAATTTCATCGTCAATCTGCCGTCGCAAATCGTCGGCGCCTTGTCGTCCCTCGGATCGACGCTTTCCGGATTTTTCGTCGTGCTGTGGCAGAGCATTACGACCGGAGTTCAGACCGGCCTTACCGCCGTGATCGGTTTCTTCACCGGCTTGCCAGGAATGATTATGACTGCGCTTTCTGCGCTCCCCGGTCTCCTCGTCGAATTGTTCACGTCGGCGATGGCTGCGCTGGGAATTGCGCTGCTTACCGCCGTGGCCTCGGTCGTGTTCGTCTTCACCGAGCTGCCAGGGAAGATCGCGTCAGCGCTCACCTCGCTGGGCGCGTCGCTCCTGAGCGTGTTCGTGTCGGCGTTCAATGCGGCGACCAGTGCCATCAGCGGATTTGCCGTGTCCGCTGTGGCGTACTTTATGGCGCTGCCTGGCCGTATCGGCGCGGCGCTGGCGGCGCTGCCTGGCCGCGTCCTCGCGATGTTCCGAAGTGCCGGGACCTCAGCCCTGTCCGCGGCCCGATCCCTGGGTACGTCCGTCGTGACGTTCTTCGCCGGCTTGCCGGGGCGCATCGGCTCGGCACTGTCATCGCTGGGCTCGAAGATCGCCGGGGCGTTCCGTAGCGCGCTCGGGTCGGCACGGTCCGCGGTCAGTTCGCTGATCTCCAGCATCGTCGGGATGTTCTCCGGCCTCGGCGGAAAGATCGTCGCGGCGATCGGCGACATCGGGTCGAAGATCATGGGGAAAATCAAGGGCGGTCTGCCCAGCTCGGTCAGGGGATTGTTGCCCTTTGCCAACGGTGGAATCGTCACCGGCCCCACTCCTGCGCTGATCGGTGAGGCCGGGCCCGAGGTCGTCATCCCGCTCACCCGGCCGGCGCGTGCCCGGCAGCTGGCAGAGCAGTCCGGCCTCGCGGACTTCCTCGCCGCGACCAGTGCGCCACAGGGGAGCGCGGCCCGGCCGGGGGCGACTATCACGAATCACTGGACGATCCACGAGGCGGGGGATGCCCACATGACTGCCAGGCGCGTGCTCAACCGGATGACGCTCGCCGCGGGGGTGGTGTGATGTTCACCGACTACATGAACCTGGGGGGCATCGAGCTCTTCAACTCGGCGCGCCTGCAGGCGTATCTTGCGAGCGTCGGGTCTCCGCTCGACAGCGTCGGGTCCTGCGGGTGCCCGACCTTCGACGCCGAGCACGTCGGGGATGAGCCGTACACCACGCCGTGGGAGGACGAGGCGCCGTGGTGGGACGAGGACGTGCCCGAGTCCGGAGACTTCGTCGGCTTGCTCGTCCTGAGCGCCGACGGGATGGACGACCACCCGGTCACGCGGACGGTCACCAGGTCGGTCACCGGCGGGGCCGCGATCGGGAAACCTCGCGTGCAGCCGCGCACCATCACCGTCACTGGGGTGCTCCTGGGTGCTACGTGCTGCGGTGTCGCGTACGGGCTGCGGTGGCTGGCCCAGGCCCTGGCCGGATGTACGGACGGGTGTGGCGGGGACTGCCTCACCGTGTACAACTGCTGCCCGCCCGAGGACGAAGACCCGGCCGAGTTCACGGAGCGGCACCGGCGGACTCTGCGCCGCGTCGCCCTGACCGACGGGCCGCGCGTCATCGACCGCAACGGCAACGGGTGCACGGGCAGCGGCGCGTGTCAGAGCGGCGCGGACATCTTGACGGTCGAGTTCGTCCTGACCGCCGGCACGCCGTGGCTGTGGACCGACCCCGTGCCCGTGCTCGACGCCCCGGTCCCGACCGATGACGGGACCGAGTGCATCACCTGGTGCATCCACCGCGGCCCGGAAGGACCGCCAGACCCTGTATGCATCGAACCAGGCGACACAGCCTGTGCGACCCCGGGCGCGGTGACGGCCGAACTCACCGACGCGGCGTGTGAGGTGGCGTGGCCGGCACTGGAGCCCGTACCTGATCCGTGTGACGCGACGTGCCGCCTGGCAGCGTGCCCGGACCCGGAAGACCTGTGCGGCAATCCGTCCTGCAGGACGCCGACGCCGCCGGTGCTGCCGCCGCCGGAGACGTGTTTCCGGCACGCCCTGGCCGTCAATACCGAGACGTACGAACTCGACCTGAGTGCCTGGCCGCGGTGGTTCGGTGCCGTGCCGATCATTGAGGTCAGTGCGGGGAGCAGAGACCTGCGGCGCGTCACGATCACCTTGTATGAGCGGACGGCGGAGCACGCGGCCCTGTCGTGTGACGAGGTGGTAGAGCTGGAGCGCTGCAACCCGCACAGCACGTACGAGATCGCTTTCGTGGCGGCGGGCGGGACGATGACGTTGGACGGGCAGGTCGGCCGCGCGACTGTGGAGTGCTTGGGCCGGTGCGAGGGCACCACGGACGCGTACGGACGCAACGGCGGACCACTCGCCTTCCCGCTGCTGACGTGCGACCGATACTGCGTCGAGGTGTCCGCTGACGCCATCGTTCCCCCGGCCGACGACGCGACGGTAAAGGTGTCCCTGAGCGGCCGGGAGTACTGACCGTAAACTCGCAACGCTGCTGGTTCTGGGCCGGGCACCACCACCACCCTGGGGGTTGCTGTGGCAGCTGGCTGCTCGTCGCATACGGCGCAGATCATCGACCGGGACGGAGCCGTGGTCTCCACGGCCGATGTCCTGCTGGAAGTCGAATGGTCCCGGACGCTGGACGACATCTCGACGGCCCGCGTCCTCATCGCCCCGGATGCGGACTGCTGCACCAGCCTGTCCCGCGTCCGTTCTTGGCGCCACAAGCTCGCGATCTACCGGGACACCGCACCTGTGTGGGAGGGGCCGATCACTGCGCCGGAGTGGACGGCCGACGGGGTCGAGATCAGTGCTGTCGATTTCCTGGGATGGGTCGACCGGCGTACCCCGCACACCGACCAGCGGTTCGTGGCTCACGAGTTGACTGAGATCGCGGAGTGGCTCGTCCATGATGCGTTCGAGCCGGACGACCCGGGCCACAGTGTGGAGATCATCGGCCCGTCCCGTATCCGCGGTGACCGCTCCTACCAGGCCGATGTGGGGCAGACCGGTGACCATCTGCGGGACCTGGCCGCGACCGGCATTGACTTCACCGCGCTCGGGTCACAGATCATCATCCTCCCCGAGGATCACTACGCCCGCGTCGGATCGCTGACGGACGAGGACTTCGCGAGCGAGCTCGTCGTCGCCGAGGACGGCCTGGCGCTCGCGACCCGGTGGGTGATCCACGGGAAGGACGGGGTGAAGGGCGTAGCGGGCGGCATCCACCCCTACTACGGGCTGATCGAACGCGTCGCGGAGGAAACATCGATCCTGGACGACATCTCGGCGGAGGCGGCAGCCCGATCCCGCCTCGCCGCCTCGTCTCCGGCCCCGGTGTTTATCGACTCCCAGGAAGCCACCCTGGCCCCGGAGGCGGGTGTGGACGTAGCGGCCCTCGTGCCCGGCTGGTGTGTGGACGTCACCACCACCCAGACCTGCCGCACCATCTCCCAGAGCCTCAAGATCGCCACGGTGAAGGTGAAAGAAGACGCCAGCGGCGAGACAGTGTCGTTGCAGCTCACCCCGGCAGGGGTGTGACGACGTGGTACTCCGCGGCTCCGCGCCGAGGCGCACCCCGGACAATCCGCTCGCCGGCGTCCTGCGGGACCTCGACCGGCGTACCCGGAGCATCGAGCATCAGCCCAAGTCCAGCCCCGAGCCCGGCCCGAAGGGCGAGACCGGCGAGCGAGGCCCCCAGGGGGATCCGGGCCCACCTGGTCCAGTCCCGGCCGCGACGGTCGCCGTCACCGACCGGCACGGGCGCGCCACCTGGACGTTCGACACCTCGTTGCCAGTGCCCCCTGTCGTCGGTGCTGTTGCGGTCGACCCTGGGCATGGCGAGCGTGGGCCGCTCACCGTCACCGTGGAAGAGGTCACAGAGATGTCCGTCGGGGTGCGGGTGTGGCGTACTCGGCCCGTCCTCGGCCTTGGGCTACTGCCCGCTGTCCCCGCTGCTGGCGTTGATGTCCACCTCACGGCAACCGCGCGTGCCGGGGTGCCTGGTGGTGAGACGAGCGAGGGCTAGGCTTGATGCAGTCGCTGGTTTTGGGCCGGGCTTACTTCGCTTTTTGGGGTGAGTCCGATCTCGAGTGTTTGCGCGTGCGGCGAGTACTTCAATGTGGATGAGACCGGTGAACTGTGCCTGAATCCGGGCACGATGGGCCTCCGCAAGACCGTGCAGTTCAACACGCCTGGGACGTACAAGTTCCGAAAGGCGGATTACCCGTGGTTGGCCCGTGTGCGGGTCAAGGTCCAGGCTGGCGGCGGCGGGTCGGCTGGTGCTGAGGCGGCGGCGAAGCAGCTGATCGCAAGGCCCGGCGCGTCCGGGGGCGGCTACGCGGAGTCGTTGATCGAGGTCGGGGCTCTTGCAGATGTGGAGTCCGTCGTCGTCGGTGAGGGCGGTGCCGGTGGCGGCGGCAACAATCCGGGCTCCGCAGGCGGTGCTTCGAGTTTCGGTGGCACGGTGACCGCGATCGGCGGTACCGCCGGCACGGATGGCATGGCCAGTGGTACCTCGAATACGACGTCCGGCGGGGTCTCTGGGCCGAATGGCGCGAGCGGGCAGATCAGCAGTGGCGGTGGTGCTGGTGAAGGGGCGTTTCGCATGGGGACGCGGGGAATGTCTGGGCGCGGCGGTGACTCGTGGCTGGGCTTCGGTGGGTACGGGAGAGCGACGAGCGGAAGCGGTACGGCGGGCAGGGGGCGCGGCGGTGGTGCGGGCGGTGCCTTCTCGTCGGACGGCAAGCGATACGACGGCGGGGCTGGCGGAACCGGCATCGTGATCGTGGAATTGTTTGGCTGATGCTCCGCTACCTCAGGGGTTTTCGGGGTGCGGTTACGCTTGTGGTGCTGCTGGTTTTGGGCCGGGCCGTCTCTGAGTTTGGAGTGGTCCAGTGGCTCGATGCGGGTGTGGCACAGACCGATGCAGCTGCGTGATTGTCGCGGGCGACGGCATCCAGGTCGATGGCGCCGGTAGCCCATCCAATCCCGTCGTGGTCTCGGCGAAGCCGGTCCCACTTGTCGTCGCTGACAGCGGCTGCATCGCCCTGAGCGGCGGGGGCACCACCGCGGCCCCGCTCAAGGCGTCGCCGCGCCTGGACCCTAGCCCCGCCAACTTGCTGAAGTGCGGCCCCGACGGGCTTGTTGTCGTCGGGGGTACTGGCGGCACCGTAGCCACGGCGTGCGGGCTGACGGGCGACGGGTCGACTGGTAGTCCCGTAGCGGTTGCGGTTTCGCCGTGGCCCTATTCATGCGATCTGGACACTGACGCCGGTTTGGTCTACTGCGACAGCACAGGAAAAGTCCGGTCGGAGCCTCGGGGGCGGACTGTGTACAAGTCCGCGTCCGATAACCAAATCAACCCGGCGAGAGCAGTTCCAGCGAATGACGCAACCGTGCTGAGTCGTGCACTGGACATTGTGAATCCCCATTGTCGTCCGGGCATGGCGATCGTCACTGCCGAGGTTGACGTTGACCTTCAGCTCCCTCCGAACTCCGGGGGCGGATACGGATTCAACGGCGACACAATGGTCTTCCTCGGGAATGGGGGAAGCTCGGCGGTAGTGAGTACGCACGCCCAGGTCACCAAGACGTGGCGGGTGAACGTCGCGGCGAACACGACTGTTTCTGAGGCGATGAAGGTCGAGATGGGGCGCGGGTTCGGGGGCGCGCAGTACACCCGCATTCAGTGGGCCATTCGGTCCTTTCTCTTCGTACTGTAGGAGCAGGAGACATGGAATCAGTTCACTATTACAAGTACCCCGACGGCTCATACTCCAAATTGACTTTGGAGAGCGAAGAGGGAGAAGACGGAACAGGTGCAGTCCCTGCCGACGCTGTCGAAATCACCGAAGTCGAGTACAACGAGGGCGTGGCCGCGGTAGAGGCCGCGAATACCGAAGCACTCGCCCAGGCCGAAGCGGCTGCGCAGGAGCGTGCCCGCCTGGACTACGAGGCGCTGATCGCGGCCGGTATCCCTGCGGAGACCGCCGCCCGCATGTCCGGGTACCAGGTTCCGCTGGAGGAGAGCTGATGTCCATACCCATGAGCGCCGACCAGTTCCTCCGGGCTCTCCGCGGTGAGGGCCTGGACGTTGTCGAGGTCGGCAACTGGCGTACCCACAACCGGAACTCGAAGGGGGCGTGGGGTCCGGTGAACGGGGTGATGATCCATCACACCGTGACCAAGGGCACTGCGACGACGGTCGGGATCGTGCGCCACGGGTATGCGGACCTGCCCGGACCGCTGTGCCACGGCATGATCGCGAAGGACGGCCGGGTCCACCTGATCGGCTACGGCCGCACGAACCATGCCGGCCTCGGTGACGGCGACGTGCTCCAGGCGGTCATCGCCGAAAAGCGCCTGCCGTCGGACAATGAGGCGAACACCGACGGGAACCGGCACTTCTACGGCTTCGAGTGCGAGAACCTCGGCGACGGCAAGGACCCTTGGCCTGCCGCCCAGCTCGAAGCGATCGAGAAAGTCAGTGCGGCGATCTGCCGTCACCACGGCTGGAGCTCCCGCTCGGTGATTGGCCACAAGGAGTGGCAGCCGGGCAAGGTCGACCCCCGGGGCTTCGACATGGACGGGATGCGTGACGGCATCAGTGACCGTCTCGGGAGCAAGCCGAAGCCGACCTCGCCGAAGCCCGTGCCCCGGCCCGCGTTCCCCGGCCGTGGCGCGTTCGGCCCTGGCAAAGTCAACGCGTCGGTCCTGCTGCTCGGTCAGCAGCTGGTGCGCCGCGGCTTCGGCAAGCACTACCGGGTCGGGCCGTCGAAGTCCTGGGGCGAGGCCGACCGCCTCAACGTCGCCGACTTCCAGCGCGCCCACAAGCAGCTGAGCGGCGACGCCGACGGCTACCCCGGCCCCCTCACCTGGTTCCTGCTGTTCTCCTGAAAGGCATCTGACGATGTTCACTTCCGCTTTCTGGCTCGCCACCGCTGAGCGCACTGTTCGTACCGCCGCTCAGACGCTGGTCGCGTCGCTCGGCCTCGACACCGTGGGTGTCCTCGACGTCGACTGGGGCCAGGGCCTCTCGCTCGCCGGCAGCGCCGCTCTCCTCGCCGTCCTCACCGCGATCGCCACGTCTGGGAGGGGTGACGGGCCGGGGCTCACGGAGACCGTGCGGACCCGCGCATGACTCCGTCATCGTCGGGTGGCGACCGGGTCGCCGTCGAACTGGCCGAGATGCGGGGGGAGATCCGTACGGGGTTCGCCGAGTTGAATGGCCGCCTCGACCTGGCGCTTCAGCGGACGGAGGCGACTGAGTCGGACATCGACGCGCTGCAGGTCCGGGTTGCCGCGTTGGAGCGTGGCCGCTGGCCGCTGCCGGCGATCGCTGCGGTGACCGGCGTTGCCGGGGCGGCAACCGGTCTCGTCGCGCTCTTCCGGTGATCTGCTGTCGGCGTCGCGCCGACGGCACCCTGACGGAAGGCCCGCCCCATGGCTCCGGGGCGGGCTTTCTGCTATCTGGCGTCCTGGGGCTCTGCACCGGGGTGCTGGAGTTGTTCATGCCGCATTACACCGAAACCTGCCCCGATCACACCTTCCCTGCCATGCTGGGAGCAGATGCCCCGCCGACCTCCCCCGTATCGGCGGGGCCTCGTCAGTGCGGACCTGCGCGCGCCCCGTCCAGCGGTGGAAACCTGGGCGGGGCGCCCCCATGTCTGGCGTGTGCCCGGACACGCTGTCAGGGCAGTGTCCGCGCTGATCAGGGCTGGTGTCTGTGGCGGGGGCGGACAGTATGTCCGTGCCGTTGTCTGGGGTGTCCGTGTTGTGTCCGGACATGGTGTCCGGACAGTTGGTCAGCCATCTTCGTCCGCGTGCCGGACGATCCGCTTCAGCTCTCGCTCGACCTCGTACCGGCTCTGCCCGGTCGCCTCGGCGTGGGTGGTGATCGCCGTCTGTACGGCGGCGGCCGTTTCGACCGTTAGCCGGTTTTCCTGCTGCTCAACCCACGCCTTGCGCTCTAGCTCGATCAGTTCGTCGTTCAGTTCGATTGCCACGTGTCCGGATAGTACTGGCTGATCCTGATCGCTCTGCCCCACCACGCGGCCGGACCTGGACGGGCGCTCTCGCCGAGGTGGCGCCACTCACGTTGCGCGCAATGAGGCGGCCAGGACCAAGATCTGCAATCTGCTGCAATCACCACACGAGCGCCGGCTATCCGTCGCATCCTGGTCGTCCACCCAGCGCAGATGGAAGGCGACATGACGCTCAAGTTCATCGGCACCACCAGCGACGACGGCGATTGCCCCACTCTTTACGAGGTCGAGGAGACTGGCGACTTCGTGGTCCAGGGCGACAGGCTCACCGACCCCGAGCACCTGGAGCAGCTCCGCGACGTGAAGCCGTCGGAGACGTTCGTAGTGATCCCTCGGGAGCTGCTGACCCGCTTCGCCCCCAAGGAGTGACGTGCCGGACCTGATTCCGTTCAAGGAAGCCACGTACCTCTTCAAGGGCTTCGAACACACTGCCTGGCGCCTGGAAACCCGCCAGGGCTATGCCTCTGACAGGAACGGGCCGAACTGGGGCCGCTGGCGGAGCGGTGAGGATGTCAGCCAGGACCCGCCGGACGCCTGGCGCCGGAACGTGGCAGCGAAGACAGCGGCCGGCGCGCGGTTCGAGCGGGTGCGCCTGGTCGACGATCCGCCCACTCAGGGGCAGCAGTTCCTGCTTGCGCGAGCCCCCAGGAACGTGGCGGCCGGTGAGGACATCCGCAACCTGTACCGAACGGATGCCGTTCAGCTTGGCCTGCCGGACTTCGATTTCTGGCTGTTCGACTCCCGCACTGTGATGCGCTTCGTGTTCGATGAAGACGACATCACCCTCGGCGTGGTCCTCACGGACGACCCGGTCGACGTCGTGGCAGCGTGCCAGGCCCGGGACGCCGCTTGGCATCATGCAATCCGTACCGCCGACTTCGCCAGGGCGGTACGTTCCAGCGTGTGAGCACCGACTTTCAATCCGCCCGGGTCGCCCTCGGCGCACGGCTACGCGAGCTGCGTGCCGAGGCCGGACTCGACGGCAAGGGCGTGGCCGAAGTGCTTGGCTGGCAGCGTTCGAAGGTGTCGCGGCTGGAGAACGGGAAGCAGACTCCTTCGGCCGCCGATCTCATGGCGTGGTCGCAAGCGGTGGGCCGTCCCGACATGTCCGAGGAGCTGAAGGGCCGCCTGGCCGGTCTGGAGACCCAGTACCGTTCGTGGCGTCGGCAGTTGGCTGGCGGGCATCGGGCTAGGCAGGAACTGGCCGTTGCGGAGACTGCGGCGACTCAGATGATTCGTGGGGTGGAAGTCTCCCGCATTCCTGGTCTGTTCCAGACTGCGGACTACGCCCGGCACGCCTTCCAGGCGAACTCGGAATTCCGGCAGACCCCTCGGGACGTCGAGGAAGCCGTACGGGCCCGCATCCGCCGTCAGGATGCCCTGTACGAGCGGGGACGTCTGTTCCGGTTCATCGTCTGGGAGGGCGCCCTCCACGTCCTTACTTGCCCGCGCGAGGTCATGGCTGCACAGCTTGAGCGGCTCGCAGGGCTGATTGGCCTCGACACCGTAGAGATCGGTGTCATCCCGTTCGGTGCCCAGTTGCGGCGGGCGCCGACCCACGGTTTCTGGATCTACGACCAGCGGCTCGTCATTGTCGAGACGATCAATGCGGAGATGTGGCTCGACGACGAGGAGAACATCGCCCTGTACGAACGGGCATGGGACTGGCTCGCCGAAGCGGCGGTTCACGGACCGCAGGCGCGCCGGCTGATCGCCCGAGCGAGGGCCTCGCTGGACCTCACGTAAGCAACCGGATTCAATCCGACGACCCACGCGCGCAATCCCGCGCAATCGACAGGCGAACTCGATACCAGCGTCCCTACGGTGCTGGTCATGGCCCCACGGACACGCAATCCGGGCTCGGAGTGGCTGGCTCTTTCCGCCCCGGACCCGGTGGGAATTCATCGGGTATGGGCGCAGGATCAGCTGGCCCAGCTTCCTTCAGGTCGGCTCTGGCTGGCGGTTGAAGCCGACCTCATGCGGTCTGTCGCCGCGATGCAGCGCATAGGGCCGGACCGTCTCGGCCCTGTGCTCGTCTATCCGTCAGCCGACCTTGCCTGGTGGCTCGTGCCCTGTGGGGCTGAGGACGTGCTGACCGATCTCGGACGGCTCACTGTCCAGCCCAAGGGGTGGATGCTGCGGTGTCCGCCGGCCGAGCGGTACATCGACGGCCGGGGGTGGCTGGAGAAACCCGACGGCTCCCGTGACCTCACGGACCCGGCCGCGCTGGGGGCCGCGTTCGGGCCTGGCTGCAGCCTGCGGTTACCGGCGGAGGCGTTCTGTTGACCGCGCCTCTGGCGGAGTTACCGCCCGTCGAGTCAATGTCGGCATCCCAGCGCCGTGGCGCCTCCTGTGTGTGGTGCGCCGTCGAGCTGACTGCCACGACCGCTGTGGACCTCGGTGCCCGTCCCGAGGGACCGGGGTCGTCCGTCTTCATCTTTCCCCGACGCTGCCGTACCTGCCCGAAGGAGCCGATGTGTCAGTGACGCCAGCCAGCCGATCCATGCGCGGGAATGAGGCCTACCTCGCCCTCATCGGCCATACCTACGCATGTGCGTCGTGCCGCGTGAAGGCGTCCTGCCCCACAGCGGTCCGGCTCACACGGGCATGGCGGGAGGCCCGCCGATGAAGACCGAGTCGAGCGGCATCATCACGCACTGCTGCTGGGACATGGACCCCGAGACAGGCGCGCGCTGCACGCTGGAGCCCAATCACGAGGAAACGCGGGACCACTTCACGCCGTACGTACGCTCCTCGTGGGACCAGCCGGGCAGGTCCTGGCCGGCCAAATGACTCCCGCTCGCAGCTGATCGCGCCGACCAGCTGCGGGCGGGGCACGCCCGTACCCGAGGCCGGCGGTGGTCGGGGTGCGGGCGGGACAACTTCCGCCCTGGCCTGGACGGACGGCCCACGCCGTCGTTCAGGCGATCAGAGAATTGTGGATGAGGAAACGCTCGTGACCAGGCATACCGGCACGCTGGACTTGCTGACGTTCAACTTGACCAACCCGTCGAGGGAGCGGGCTGAGCGGCAGCTGGAGTACCTCGCGGCCCGGCCGGAGTCGGTCCTCGTCCTGACTGAGACGGCCGACAGCGCCGGATGTGACCTGCTGGAGTCCCGGTTCAGTGCGGCTGGGTACCAGGTTGTGTTCCCCCGCCCGCCGCGGGGAGAGTGCGGGGTGATGATTGTCAGCCGCGTCGCCCTTGGGCCCGGGTTGGCATCGGTTGCGTATCTGCCGCACCGTGCCGTGTCGGTGACTGTCCAGACCGACGAGGGGCCGGTCGATGTCACCGGCCTGTACGTGCCCTCACGTGACGCCACCGTGAGGAGGACGACCCGTAAGCGGACGTTCCTGGAGGGCTGCCGCGCCGGCGTTCCCGTGGGCGCCAGTGGCCACCGGGCGGTGATCGGGGACTTCAACATCATCGAGCCCGACCACATCCCGCGATACCGGTGCTTTCACCAGTTTGAGTACGACTTCTATGGGTGGCTCGGGGGCGTCGGCTACCGGGACGCGTTCCGGATGATGCACCCGTATGCCATCGATCACTCGTGGGTGGGGCCCACCGGCGACGGCTACCGCTACGAGCACGCCCATGTCTCGCTCGACCTCGTGACCTCGGTCTACGGCTGCTCGTACGTGCACGAGCCACGGACCAGTGAACCCCGGCTCACGAATCACTCCGCGCTGTCGCTGAATCTGGCTCTGCGGCCGGTGGCGCCGCTGCCGGTCACTGTCCCGGCCCATGCTGCCGGCGCGGTCACGTGAGGCCGGATGCCCACCCGCCGAGCTCACCGGAGCGTGATCCTTCGCCGCGCCGATCTGGAGCCAGATCCGATTCGGCGCACCGTCGACCGCTCATCACCGCAGCGGTCGTGCTCGTGCTCGTCTACGTGGCGGTTGTGTTCGCTGCCATACACCGCCCGATCTGACGGGACACAGGTACGAGACTCCCGCCCGTTCGCTGTGGCGACCGGGGCGCGGGCGGGTTGCCGGGCTTCTCCAGGACCCGGGCAAACCACTGCCCCGGCGACCAGTCACCCGGTTTCCGGGGCATTACTCGTCGATGAGATCACGGATGTGTATGTCCATCGCCCTAGCGATGCGGAGCAGCCATCCGATGCGTGCGTCTGTGGCGCCGGACTCAATCCGCTGGATGGTTAGCCGCTCTACGCCCGACAGGTCGCGCAGTCTCTCCTGTGTGAGGTTGGCGTGGATGCGATGCGCACGGACTCGATCGCCGATGGTCCGTCGCTGCTCAAGGATCCAGTCGGGTTCAGGTTCGCGAGGCACTCGACAAACGCTCAACTGCGAACGATCATGAGTCAGCCTATGCAGGCATGCTTTCTGTGATCTCGGCGAGCTAGCCGGTCTCGCTGGCATTCATCGGCGCGGAACCTTTGCGCCGCGCAGCGTCGCGCATTGGCGCGACGGGCGGTCGGAGCGCGTAGTGCATCCGCGCCTTGGTCGCCTGACGCCATGACTTGGTCAAGGCGTCCCGCCTCGGCCCCCTGCGGGGGTCGGGGCGGTCTACTCTCGACAGCAGAACGCCCCCGCCGATTCTCACGGCGGGGGCGTTCCCGGCTGGGTTGAGGCTCCACCGACGGGGCTGAAACCCTGTCGACCATCTACCCCACCGGTCTACGCGTGGGGGTGCATCAGGGATTGCGCGGAGCTGCGCTCCCCCTCCCCGGTGGTCATGATCTTAGGTTCGAAACCGTGTAACCGGAACGGGCCTGGCGCCCCTCATTCCTTCGAGCTACTCAGCCGCCAAGCGGTGTTGTGGATGCTATGTGGATTTTGAGGTCATCGCGCCTCTGTGGATCCCACGGTGAGGCAGCGATGTGTAGCCATCTACCTGCGCATATCTACATGTCGAGCCCGTTCGGTCGCGGATGCCACAACTACCTCAACAGGGAAAAGGACGCCTGATGTGGAAGCGATATCCACACAGGTGAAAGGCTCGAATCCCGTAAAACCGCGGGGGCTTTCGTCATGCCGCTTCGTACCGGTGCGCCCGCCGGCCGCGCCATTCAATCCAGTGCGGGTCGTCGAGGAGATCCCAGGCGTCGTCGAGTCCGGCCCGCCTCAGGAATTCGACGAGGTCGCGGTCATCGTGGGCGAGCCCGGCAATCCGCCCGTTGATGGTGACGCTCCGCCCGCCGGAGCGGGACAGACCGTGGACGACTATCGGGGCACTCATGTCTTCAAGGTGCGCCCGCTCGGCGGCTGGTGCCCGCTGGGCGGGGTGGGCGCGTGCCCGGGGTGACGGCGGGCACATCCGGACGTGCTGGTAGGGACGTTGTCACCAGCCGTAAGCGGCGACACTACCGCCAGGACCAGGACGCCAGCCTGCTCGCACCCGGTGGCAGTCGACGCTGAACCGGCTGCGGGACGGCCGCTGTCAGCGGACAGGTCGATGCCCCGGCCCAGCCCGGGGAGGGCCTGAGGCGGGGCATCGGCGGGGCGTGTCAGGTCCCGAGACATTCGAGGAGCCAGCTGATCGGTACGTCGTCCGCCGAGTCCCCGCCGTCCTTCTTCATGCGGCCGATGACGACCTTCTGGGTTCCGGCGGGGAGGCGCTCGCCGAGGCGGTTGCCGTTGTCCGGGACGGTTCGGGGTGTGACGCCGCCCCAGCTGCTGCCGGTGTAGATGCTCACGCCGAGCTTGGTGTCCGCCCAGGCGCAGCCGAAGCTGAGCCACGAGTCGCCCCACGGGCCGGCGTTGGGCGGCGGCACGGTCAGGATGATGGTGTGCTTGTAGTGGATGAGACCGCCGGTCTCGGTGAACGCGAAGCCGTGCGGGATCTCACCGAGTTGAAAACTGTTAGCCACAGGTACTCCTTGCTCAGCAGGGGCACGACACACCACACGGTATTCACGTGAAAGTTCTCTTTGTCACTTACCGGGGTCAAACCCCCGGTTTGAGCGGACGTGGAGCACGCCTGGCGACATCAATAGCCAGCGCGACCACACCGCGACGCGCCGGAGGCGCTCATCGCTGCGAAGGCTGAGGGCAGGGCCCTGTCCGAGCCGGCCGAGGAGGGGGAGGGGGCGCCAGGCGGTGTCATCGGCCTCGAGGCCGCTCCGAACGCCTCGGTGCAGAAGGCCGAGGAATCCCGCGGCGAGGGCGAGCGCGCCACGGTCCACGGGATGAAGCCCCGCAAGAAGACGGCCGCGAAGAAGGCACCTGCCAAGAAGGCCAAGCACTGGTCTCGGCCCCGCCGCGTCCCCCGTCGGCGGGGCTGCTTGCTGCCCCGGACCGCAGGGCTTCCCGCAGAAATCCGATGGAGTGACTGAGCGGTCGAGGCCGGCTGATGACTCGTTCCGCTTGGCGGGAGGAATGAGGAGCCGCCAGCTCGAACGCGAAGAAGCCCTGACGGCTCGTGTGGGCCGTCAGGGCTTCGTGTCGTTCGCCGCCGGGGTGAGGCCGGCTGGGGAGTGGAGGTCAGGGTTGCGGTCGCAGGACCTTCCAGAAGGCGACGTCGGCGTTGGCGCGGTTGGAGTAGGCGCTGGTGTCCACGTCGTACCGGGCGCCGGTCGCGGTGCTGACGTCGTTGGTGTCCAGGAAACCGCCCCTGTTGTGGTAGGTGCTCCACAGCTGGACGGTGTCGTTGAAGCGGACGAGGCCGTCCAGGGGCGCGGAGGTGGTGTCGAAGATCTGCCAGCGGCTGCTGTTCTCGTCGCGGTCCTTGCCCCAGGCGGTGGTGACGTCGTAGATGCCGCCGGAGCTCTGCTGGCCGGCGCTGGATGCGCCGTTGACGTCCAGGTAGCCGCCGTTACCGTCCCAGAGATTGCGCAGGTAGATGATGTCGCCGCTCTTCACCGGGGAGCCGGCGGCCTGGCAGGAACCGGAGACGATCTCCCAGGTACCGGTGCCCGGCGCGCGCGTGGCGGTGGGGGCTGTGGAAACCGCCAGCTTGGCCCCTGGCGCGCTTGAAGTGCCGTTGGTGTCGAGGTAGCCCCCGTCGCCCTGATAGAGGTTCTGCAGGTGCAGCCGGTCGCCGTAACGCAACTCGTTCGCCATCACTGGTCCTCTCTTCGGTGGATCCGCGCTGAGCCGGTTCCCGCGCTGGTGAGCAGGCGGGCCCGACACTTCGGATGGTGTCGGCGGCAGCGACGACGCGCCCGGGCGATACATGCAAAGCACACCTTCAGATGAATTGCACTGATAGCGCGCGTACTGCACCAACAGTCCTTTCAGGACAAAGGTGCGAGCAGGTGTATCCCCTTGTCGGCCGCGTGCGGACACGGCGGAAGTGGCGAATGGAGCCCGCCCCGCGCCTTCGGTGTATGTGGAACTGGCCAGCCAGAGGTCCAGGACCGGAGTCATGTGTGGGATAGCGCGAGTTCACAGGCCCCCAATCCGCTCGCCAACTGCGGTGCGCAGCACCGCAAGCAAGGCGCTACGCGTCAGCAGGCCGGCTGATCGGATTCAAGTTCCTGTGGAGACCACCTTGCGCGCCCGTCTCCTGCCACACTGGCCGTGGCCCGCCGTCACCGCGGGCCGCTCCGGTTGTCATACCGGCCCGGAACCGTGGACTCATCACATTCGCGCCTATGGCTGGGCGCAGCTACGAGACCGCCCCGCCCGGAACAGCGCCCGGGTGGGGCGCACGTGCGTTAGCCCTCGGAGCCGCGCAGGTCAGGCCGCTGTGACGACGTCAGCCTGGACTGCGGCTTCCCACTCCACCAGCAGCCGCTGATACTCCGCCTCACCCTCCGGCGACAGCGCGCCGGCCGCCCACAGCGCGCGGATGTCCGCGTTCACCGCGGCGGGGGAGCGCACAGGGGTGGCAGGCGAAGGGGTGATCGACATGAGAGAAGGCTACGAGGTGGGACTGACAACCGCGCCGACCGCGTCGAGGGCGAGATGCCAGGGGTAGGCCTGCGGGTTGCCCTGCTTCGGAGGGTGCGACTCGTACCCGTCCGGCCCGTCGAGGAAGACCACGCCTTGGTTGCGGAGGTCAGCGATGCTGCGGGCCGCGGCCGGCCGGGCGCCCTGTGCCTGCCACTTCCCAATCCGGGGACGCTGACCTGGGACCAGTCCATGGGCCGCGCCTGCATCTGGTGCAAGAAGCCGCTCACCACTGGTGCGGTGAGTGCTGGGATCATCCGCGACCGGCTCGGCGTGCATGTCCTGGACACCGAGGTCTGGGCGGGGCCGCGCCGCCAGGGCGATGAATCGAACATGCGTTCACAAGCGCGGCTTGGCCGTCGTCCGGAGCATCGGGCGACGGCCTTTTGCGTTCGCGTAATTTCAACAAACTGTTGACGTTGTGTTGTGGAGGGCGTTAGCTATCCGCAGCCCGACCGACGCGGCGCGAAGAGACGCACAGCGAAAACAGCCACGGAGGCTCCCGTGACTTCGAGCTCCACACCGGGCCTCGCCCGGTTCAACACCCTGGCGGACGACGAGGCCGCCGCCGCGTTGCACGAGGTGTGTGCCAGTGCGGCATGGGGGAGAGTGATCCTCTCCCGACGCCCGTACGCCACCGCGGAAGCCCTTCTCCTTGCCGGTGACGCCGCCACGGCCGCACTGACCCCGGAGGAACTGGCCGATGCGATGGCCGGTCACCCGCCGATCGGCCGCCCGAAGCCCGGAGATCCGACCTCCTCCCGCGAACAGCGGGGGATGGCGGACGCCACCGAGGAACTCAAGGCCGAGATGCTCGAACTGAACCTGGCCTACCAGGAGCGGTTCGGACATGTCTTCCTGATCTGCGCCACCGGAGCCACCGGTGAGCGGATGCGCGACGCGGTGAAGTCCCGGATCGGGAACTCTCCCGAGCAGGAGCGCGACATCGTGCGCACCGAACTCGGGAAGATCAACCGAATCCGGCTGACCCGTCTCGTGGAAGAGGACAAGGACTGATGAGCACCGAAACCACCGCATCGGTGTCCACGCACATCCTGGACACCAGCGTCGGACGCCCCGCCGAGGGTGTCGCCGTCTCGCTCGCGGCCCGCTCGGGCCCGGAAGCCGCCTGGGTGGCGCTCGGCGGCTCCGCGACCGACGCGGACGGGCGGTGCAAGGACCTGCCGGCGCTGCCGGAAGGCACGACTCACGTACGACTCGACTTCGAGGTCGAGACGTACTTCTCCAAGAAGCAAGCCGAGGCGCAGCAGGACGCCCCCCGCGTAAGGGACAGCGGTGCGTTCTTCCCGGAGGTGGCGATCACTTTCGCCGTCAGGCCGGGCGAGCACTATCACGTACCGCTGCTGCTCAACCCGTTCGGCTACTCCGTTTACCGAGGGAGCTAGCACCGACATGACCGCCGATTCCCACCGCCCCCGCCCTGTGATCCTCGGCCAGAACCAGTACGGCAAGGCAGAGAACCGCGTCGTCAGGATCACGCGGGACGGCGACACCCACCACATCAAGGACCTGAACGTCTCCATCGCCCTCTCCGGCGACATGGACGATGTCCACTACTCCGGCTCCAACGCCCACGTCCTGCCGACCGACACCACCAAGAACACGGTGTACGCGTTCGCCAGGGAACACGGCATCGAGTCGGCCGAACAGTTCGGCATCCACCTCGCCCGCCACTTCGTGACGTCGCAGGAGCCGATCAGGACGGCCAGGATCCGGATCGAGGAGTACGCCTGGGAGCGCATAGCCACCTCGGACGCCAACTCACAGTTCATCGGCGCCGACGAGGTCAAGCACTCCTTCGTGCGCAAGGGCCAGGAGACGCGCACCACTCAGATCACTTTCGACGGCGAGAAGTGGCAGGTCATCTCGGGGCTCAAGGACCTCGTGGTGATGAACTCCACCAACTCCGAGTTCTGGGGCTACGCCAAGGACAAGTACACGACGCTCAAGGAGGCGTACGACCGCATCCTCGCGACCGAGGTGTCCGCCAAGTGGCGGTACAACTGGACCAGCGACGACGCGCGGATGCCCAACTGGGAGAAGTCCTACGAGCAGACGCGCAAGCACATGCTCCAGGCCTTCGCCGAGACGTACTCCCTCTCCCTGCAACAGACCCTGTACCAGATGGGCTCGCGCATCATCAACAGCCGCAGCGAGGTCGACGAGATCCGCTTCTCGCTGCCGAACAAGCATCACTTCCTGGTGGACCTGGAGCCGTTCGGTCTGAAGAACGATACCGATGACGGCGCTGTCTACTTCGCGGCGGACCGCCCGTACGGCCTGATCGAGGCCACCGTGCTGCGGGACGGCACCGAGCCGCAGATCCCGGTCGACATGACCAACCTCTGACGCGGCGCCGAGCCGGTCCCCGCCCGCACACAGCCGGGCGGGGACCGGCCGGACCGGAGGGAGTCCCCATGACAAAGGTGCGCAGCCGCTATGTCGTCGCGGTCGCAGGCGGTGCGTTGCTGGTCCTGGGCGCCTTCCCGGTGCTCGGCGCGATCGTCTCCCTCGTGCCGCTGCCCGTGCTCGGCGGCGCCGGTGTCGTCCTGTTCGGCTCGATCGCAGTGAGCGGCATCCGTACGCTCTCCGAGGCCGGACTCGACGACAGCTCCAACATCATCCTGGTCGCCGTGGCGCTCGGCGCGGGCATCATCCCGCTCGCCGCGCCCGGCTTCTACGCGGGATTCCCGTCCTGGGCCCAGACCGTCCTGGGTTCCGGCATCAGCGCCGGAGCGTTCGTCGCGGTCCTGCTCAATCTGTTCTTCCACCATCTCGGCACCCACGGCCGCCCGGCTGTGGCACTCAAATCCTCCTAGGGTCCTGCCGTGCCCGCATCGCCGGAAAAGAAGAGGAAGCCATGGCAGCATCGGCAGCTCCTGAGCACCTGGAACGCATCGTCATCGAGAACTGTTCGATCGCGACCGTCGACGCCGACGACACCGAGTACGCCTCGGGCCATGTCGTCGTCGCGGGCAATCGCATCGAATCCGTCGGCGCGGGCCGGGCACCCGGGGGCCTGGAGAACGTCGTACGCCGCATCGACGGCACCGGGCATCTGGTCACCCCCGGCCTGATCAACACGCACCACCACTTCTACCAGTGGATCACCCGCGGCCTCGCCACCGACCACAACCTGTTCGACTGGCTGGTCGCGCTGTACCCGACGTGGGCGCGCATCGACGAACCGATGGTCCGCGCCGCCGCGCAGGGTTCGCTCGCCATGATGGCCCGCGGCGGCGTCACCACCGCCATGGACCACCACTACGTCTACCCGCAGGGGACCGGCGATCTGTCCGGCGCCATTATCGGGGCAGCCCGTGACATGGGCGTACGGTTCACCCTCGCCCGCGGCTCCATGGACCGCAGCGTGAAGGACGGCGGGCTGCCGCCGGACTTCGCCGTGGAGACCCTCGACGGCGCGCTCGCCGGAACCGAGGCAACCGTCGACGCGCACCACGACGCCTCGTTCGACGCGATGACCCAGGTCGCCGTCGCACCCTGCTCCCCGTTCTCCATCTCCACCGAACTGCTGCGACAGGGCGCCGAGCTGGCCCGCCGCAAGGGAGTGCGCATGCACACCCACGGATCGGAGACCGTGGAGGAGGAGAAGTTCTGCCACGAGCTGTTCGGGATGGGCCCGACCGACTACTTCGAGTCGACCGGCTGGCTCGGCGACGACGTATGGATGGCGCACTGCGTCCATATGAACGACTCCGACATCGCCGCCTTCGCCCGCACCGGAACGGGCGTGGCGCACTGCCCCTCGTCCAACGCCCGGCTCGCCGCAGGCATCGCGCGGGTGCCCGACATGCTCGCCGCGGGCGTCCCGGTCGGTCTCGGTGTCGACGGCACCGCGTCCAACGAGTCCGGTGAACTCCACACCGAACTGCGTAACGCCCTCCTCATCAACCGCCTCGGCGCCCACCGCGAAAAGGCCCTGAATGCCCGTCAGGCCCTGCGCCTGGGAACGTACGGCGGCGCCCAGGTACTCGGCCGCGCCGACCAGATCGGCTCCCTGGAGCCCGGCAAGCTCGCCGACCTGGTGCTCTGGAAGATGGACACCCTCGCCCACGCCTCCATCGCCGATCCGGTGACCGCACTCGTCTTCGGCGCCGCGGCCCCCGTCACCCTCTCCCTCGTCAACGGCAAGCCGGTCGTCGAGGGCAACCACCTGATCACCGCGGACGAGGACGCCATCGCCCGCGCCACCCGCGACGAGGCCCGCCGCCTCGCGCGGATCGCCGCCGGAGCCTGACGCTCCGGGGCACCCCCCGATACCGGCCGGCCGAGGGGGACGGCCCTCGGCCGGCCGCCGTGGACCCGAGCGGGGCCCACGGCAACCGGTGCAGGGGGCGGGTACTTGCACGTACGCGCCCCCGGACCGGTGAACAAAGCTGCCCGCACCAGCTGCACGACCTGCCCCACCTGAATCAAATGCACCACTTGCACCACCTCCCTGACACCCACGTCGCCGCAGACGTGCACCCGACCGGAGGAACCGCCGTGGCAGCTACGCCCAGGTTTCGCAACGACGCAGTCGCAGCACCCGATGCCGACCCCCACCTCGACCCCGACCGCGATTCGGCCTCGGTGGACCGGAAACACCCGGTCGACGAGACACTTCCCCCGCTGAGGATGTTCACCAGCGGCCTCCAGCACGTGGCCGCGATGTACGCGGGTGTGGTGGCCCCGCCGATGATTCTGGGACCCGCCGTGGGCCTCACCCCCAAGGAGACCGCCTTTCTGATGGGGGCGAGCCTCTTCACCGCGGGCCTGGCCACCCTGCTCCAGACCCTCGGCTTCTGGCGCATCGGCGCCCGGCTGCCGTTCGTCAACGGTGTCTCGTTCGCCGGGGTGACCCCGATGGTGGCGATAGGAAAGGACCGCGGACACGACGGCATCGCTGTCATCTTCGGCGCGATAATCGTCGCCGGCCTGCTCGGCTTCCTGCTCGCCCCGTACTTCTGCAAGCTGGTCCGCTTCTTCCCGCCCGTCGTCACCGGCACCGTGATCACGCTGATCGGCGTCTCGCTGCTGCCGGTCGCCTTCAACTGGTCCCAGGGCGGCAACGCCACGGCCGGCGACTACGGCTCGACGACCAACATCACCATGGCGGCGGTCACGCTGGTGATCGTCCTCTCTCTGCGCAAACTGCTGCGCGGCTTCCTCCAGCAGATCGCCATTCTGCTCGGACTGGTCGTCGGCACGCTGATCGCGATCCCGGTCGGCATCACCGACTTCGGCGCCATCAAGGACGCCGACCTGGTCGGCTTCCCGACGCCGTTCCACTTCGGGGCACCGCAGTTCGAGGTCGCCGCGATCGTATCCATGTGCATCGTGATGCTGGTCTGTATGACCGAGTCCACCGCGGACATGCTGGCTCTCGGCAGGATCGTCGACCGTCCGGCCGACGAGCGGACCATCGAGGGCGGCCTGCGCGCCGACACCCTGGGCAGTGCCATCAGTCCGCTCTTCAACGGCTTCATGTGCAGTGCCTTCGCCCAGAACATCGGGCTGGTCGCGATGACCAAGGTCCGCAGCCGCTTCGTGGTGGCCGCGGGGGGCGGCATCCTGATAGTGCTCGGGCTGGTCCCCGTGGCCGCATCCGTCATCGCGCTCGTCCCGCTGCCCGTCCTCGGCGGCGCGGGCATCGTGCTCTTCGGTTCGGTTGCCGCGAGCGGCATCCAGACACTGGCGACCGCCGCGTTGGAGAAGGGCGAGAACGCGCTGATCGTGGCAGCGGCCGTGGGCATCGGCCTGATCCCGATCGCCGCACCCGACTTCTACCACGCGTTCCCGAAGGACGCGCTCGTCGTGCTCGACTCAGGGATCTCGACCGGATGCGTCGTGGCGATCGTACTCAACCTGGCCTTCAACCACCTCGGCAGGAAGCCGGATCCGGATCCGTCGCAGCAGGGGCAGAGCCCGGCGGCTGCGGTGGCCGCACACTGACCGAAGCCGGCTTCGGCCGGTAGGGCGCTGCGGCGCGTACGGAGACCCCGACGGGTGCTGTCGTACGCGCCACAGCCGTGACCCGGGTGTGCGTCAGCCGATGTGGTAGCTGTCGCCGTACACCTTCCAGTCGAGCGGCGGATCCAGGTTCAGATTGCCCTTCTTCAGGAAGACCCGCTGAGCGGTGTCCACCCGGCTGGTGTCCGAGTGGGCCTCCTCCTGCTGCATGGCCCAGACCCGGGCGTCCAGGAAGGCGTTGAGATACGTGACCTCGTTGCCGCCCTGGGCCGGCGGCTTCGCCTTCGCCAGGGCCCGCTTGCGGATGGAGCTGAAGCTGGTGCTGTCGCCGCCGTCGCCGTGCATGACGATGGCGTCGTAGTACGCGAACTGGCCCAGCGTGCCGATGCCGTCGGCCTTGCCCTGCTTGACGGCCGGGTTGAAGTACACCCGGTCCCGCTCGTCGTCCTGCGCCTTCTTGAACGCGGAGTCGGAGGCGGCCTTCCCCCAGTCCTTGGTGAAGTTCGGGTCGAGACCGCTGTGCGAGGGGGTGCCGTTGACCTTCCGCAGCGCGGGGAGGTACTTGGCGAGGACGTTGTCGGGCTTGCGCTCGGTGTACAGCTCGACGAGGTCGAGCATGTCGCCCGTACCGGAACAGAAGCCGATGATGCCCGCGGTGTAGCCGCGGTCGTCGTCGATGTCCTCGATGTACTTGTACTGGGACTTCCAGTTGAGGGAGGAGTTCTCGGCGCTGGAGACCAGTTGCATGGCGATCTCCTTCTTCGCCGGATCGTCGAGCCCGGTCGCGGCGGCGGCGTGCTGAACCACCGCTGTCTGCTGATGTATCGCCGGGTGCGTGGGAGAACCGGCGTAGGCGGTGACGGGTATCGCCGTGAGGGTCAGCCCGACCGCGATGACCGCGATGCGTGTGGAGCGGGTGTTGCGACGTGCGGTGCGTGCGTGGGGAGTGTGCACCAGTCCTCCAAAGGGAGTTCGTCGTTCCATCAGTCTGTTAGGAAGCTTTCCTATCAGAGTGGAGTGACCGCCGTATACCCCTTCGACACAAGGGAGTTGGGAGCGCGGCGCCAGGACACGGGAAGGCCCCGCACTGCGCGGGAGGCGCGGTGCGGGGCCGAGGTGTGCCGGCCTCAGCAGTCGAGACAGGCCGCGTGGATCCAGACGCCCGCATGTGCACCGGCGTACGCAGTCAGCGGGGCGGACGCTTCCCGCGCCCGTCGATCAAGGGTTTAACGGGCGTCGATCCGGTAACTGTCGCCGTACACCCGCCACCGCAGCGGTGTCTCCAGCCCGAATCTGCCCTCGCTCACGAACACCCGCTGGGCCGTCTCGATCCGGCTGGTGTCGGAGTGCGAGGGCTCCTTACGCATCGCCGCGACACGGGCATCGAGGAAGGCGTTCAGATAGGCCGCCTCGTCCCCGCCGCGCGCCGGTGGCGCAGCCGCGGCGATCGCCTCGCGGCGGATCGTACGGAAGCCGACCGTGCCGTCCGTGTCGCCGTAACCGTGCATCACATAGGCGTCGTAGTAGATGAACTGCCCCAGGGCGCCGAGTCCGTCCGCCTCGGCCCGGGCGACAGCCGGGTCGAAGTACGACCGGTCGCGCTCGGCGTCCTGCGCCGACCGGAAGGCGGGGTCGGCGGCCGCCTCGGCCCAGGCCTCGGTGAACGGGCGGCCGAGCCCGTCGTGCGCATCGCTGCCCCGTACGGCGCGCAGGGCAGGGAGGAACCGTTGCAACGGATTGCCGGGACGCGCCGCCGCGTACCCCTCGACGACCTTCAGCATGTCGCCGGTGCCGGAACAGAAGCCGATGATGCCCGCGGTGTAGCCGCGGTCGTCGTCGATGTCCTCGATGTACTTGTACTGGGCCTTCCAGTCGAGCGAGGAGTTCTCCGCGCTGGAGACCAGCTGCATGGCGATTTCCTTCTTCGCCGGATCGTCGAGCCCGGCTTCCGGCCCGCCCTCGGCGGACCCGGCCGCCGAGCAGCCGGAGAGCACGGAGACGGCCATGACAGCAGTGGCGACAGCGATGAGCAGCGGGCGGGGAACGACGTTCACCCCTCAATCCTGCCAGGCCGCGGGGAGCCGGCGGGGAAATGTCTTCGCTCATTCGGCTGTAGCGTCATGGGTATGGAAGATCAGTCTGTTGTGGATGTCGGCGATGTACGGCTGGCGTATCGGACCTGGGGCGACCCCTTCGGCTCGCCCGTGGTCCTGCTGCACGGCCTCGGCGGCTCCGCCGCGAGCTGGGAGGCGGCCGGGAGTCTGCTCGGCGACCAGTGGCGGGTGTACGCCATCGACCTGCGGGGTCATGGCGAGAGCGACTGGCCGGACGAGTACTCCGTCGAGCTGATGCGGGACGACGTCCTCGGCTTCCTCGACGAGTGCGAGCTCGACCGGGTGGGCCTGGTCGGCCACTCGATGGGCGGTGTCGTCGCCCATCTGCTCGCCCAGGAGCACGCGGACCGGGTGGAGCGGCTGGTGCTGGTGGAGACCCCGCCGCCGTTCCCGAGCGAGCTGAAGCCGGCCGCCGAACCGGAGAGGCCGGTGGACTACGACTGGGCTGTCGTCGCTCCCGTCCGGGCCGAGATGGCCGACCCCGACCCCGAGTGGGCGGCCGGCCTCGGCGAGATCGTCGCGCCGACGCTGATGATCGCCGGCGGCCCGGAGTCCACCATGCCCCAGGGGCGCCTGCAGGACATGGCCTCGCTGATCCCGGACTGCCGGCTGATCACGATCGGGGGCGGTCACCAGGTGCATGAGATCCACCCCGACCAGGTCGCACAGCAGATCACGGAGTTCTTCACCAGCTGAAAGACCTGCGGCTGTCGGCCCACCGCCCGGCCCCGCCGCGTGTGCTGCCCTTCGGCTCCGCCCGCGGCCGGGGCGTTGATGCTCCTATTGCTCGTCAAGCGTTCTGAGGCACGAGGCGCAAGGTACTTTCGCTGCATGTCACTGACTCCCGACGACGAAGTCCGCAGCCGCGACGAACTGGTCTCCTTCGTTCGAGAACTGCGTCAGGACTACCTCCGCAGGGGACACGAATGGGAGAACCAGAGCCTCGACCGCTTCCTTGAGGCTCTTGCGGCATGGATGCATGACTCGCCGGGCTGGTACCAGAAGGTTGGGAAGGAGCTCCCAGAAGGCGGGGACTGGACCTTCCTGGCCAGAGCGCTTCAGGCCGCCACTGTCTATGAGTGAAGTGTTCGCGTCTAACGGTCAGGCCGCGTGGAGCCAGTCGCGGTAGGCGTGGGTGAGGTTGTCGTCTCGGCGGATTCCGCGTTCGAGGGTGGAGATGGTGGCGGGCCAGACGCCGAAGTGACGGGCGACGGCGGTGAGGGTGATGTTCTTGGACTGCCGCAGCGGCCGCAGGTCGGCAATGGCGGGGACGGCGACCGTGGTGGTCAGGCAGCGGAAGATCTCCCGGGCAACGGCCCGTTTCAGCAGCCGGATGATCTCCTTCTTCGTGCGGCCGGCGGCGGTCTGTCGTGCCACGTAGTCGCGTGTGCGGGGGTCGCTGGACATGCGGACGAGGGCGATGCGGTAGAGGGCGGCGTTGGCTGCCCGGTCGCCTCCGCGTGAGAGACGGTGCCGGTTGGTTCTGCCGCTGGAGGCCGGGACGGGTGCGGCTCCACAGAGGGCGGCGAAGGACGCCTCGGTCCGCATGCGTTCGGGATTGCCGCCCGCGGTGACCAGGAGCTGGGCGGCGGTGTCGGGGCCGACTCCGTAGGCGGCTCGCAGGCCGGGGTTGTGGACGCTCACCACGTTGTCCAGGGCCTTGACCAGGGCCTGGTGCTCGGCGGTCAGTTCCTTGATGCGCCGGGCGAGACTCTTCAGTGCGGTGAGGACCGCGGTGTGGACGGCGTCCCCGGCCGGCCGCAGCCGGGCCAGGGCGTCGGTGCGGTCACTCCCTTTGAGCTGCCCGTATCGGGCGCGGATGGCCTCGGGGGCGGTGACGAGGATGCTGCCGACCTGGTTCAGGGCGGCGGTGCGGGCCTTGACGGCGGAGCGGGCGGCGTTGTGCAGGGCGCGTATCCCGGCGACGGTGTCGTCCTTGGGAGCGCTGGAGGCCCGTCCGGACAGGGCGGCGCGGGCGGCGGCGTAGGCGTCGATGGGGTCGGACTTGCCGATGCGACGGCGTTCGGCCCGGTCGGGACGGTTGACCTCAACGACATGCTGCCCGCGCGAGACCGCAGCACGGGTGAAGCCGGCCCCGTAGGACGAGGTGCCTTCCACACCGATCGCCCTCACGCGGCCGTGGGCGTTCAGGAAGGCCAGGGCGGCGGCATATCCGGCGGCGGCGGTGGCGAACTCGGCGTCCGCGAGGTGGCCGCCGTTGTCGCTGATCACTGCGACGTGAATGGTGTCGGCATGGGAGTCGACCCCGCCGAACACGACCTGGTCCGCGGCGCCTTCCTCAACCTCTGATGTCATGCTGATACTGCCTTCCCAGCCGAAGGTGGGCGCCGGCCGGGTGGCGCAGACAGGACATTGAGGGGGCTTCTGACCAAGCTCCTATCAGGTCATGTTCCGCCCGGCCGGAGCCATGAGAACAGGTCCCGGCGGCCGGACAGAACAACTTGAGGACAGCCCAGCAGGGCGTCAGTCAGTGCCCGAGCCACGGCCACCGGAACCTGAGTATCAGCATCAATGTCAGTGCCGGGTGCCATGATCCGCTGCATGGAACTCGCACTGTTCTTCGCCGATGTCGACGCCCAGCCGTGGGCCGAACTGCAGCACGCCTACGGAAGCGCCGCCGACGTGCCCGACTGCCTGCGGGCACTGGCGGGGGACGACGCGGATGCGGCGTCCGAGGCGATCTCCGAGCTGTACGGCAGCATCCTGCATCAGGGTTCGGTCTACGAGGCCACGGCCCGTGCCGTGCCGTACATCGCACAGCTCGCCGGGGCCGGGTACCGCACGGAGGACCTGCTGGTGCTGCTCGGCGGGATAGCGGAGGGCGGGGCGGACCACGGCGACACGGACGAAGCCGCCTGCCGGTCGGCCGTCGTCGGTCAACTGCCCCTGATTCTCGCGTCGGTCGACGCCGAGGAGTCCGGGCTGCGGCGGGCCGCGGTGTGGGCCGCCGCGATGACAGGGGCGGCAGGCCAGGTATTGCCGGTACTCCGGCCGCGCCGGATGGTGGAGACGGACCCCCTCGTTCGGGCCGAACTCCTCGGGGCCATGGCGCATCTGGATCCGGCGGGAACGGCCGCTGCGGCAACCGAAGCCATGGGCACGGACGAGCCCGGCGAGGTGAGGATCGCGGCACTGCTGGCCTGTGTGGACGCCGGACTGCCGTGGAGCTCCGCGCACCACGAGGCGATGCTGTCCCTCCTCCCCGCGGACGAGCTCGTCCGGGACCGACTCGACCTGGAGCGCAAAGAACCGCTGCAGTATGTCGTCGAAACACTGCTGCTCCGCGACACCGACAAGGACCGCGAGGCGGCATACACCCTGCTCGATGCCGCACTGCGCAGTGCGGTGCCCGAAGTGCGTACCGAGGCGTTGTGGGCGGCCGAGACCGCCTGTCAGCTTTCGCGCAGCGCGCCGGAACGGCTGGTCGCCCCCGTGGCGGCGCTGGCCGCCGACCCGGCCTCCGTACCGGCGGTGTACTCGCTCCTCCAGAAGCTGGGCACACATGCCGTGGCTGCCGCTCCGGTGCTGGCCCGGCTCGCCGCAGGACCGGGTGATCCGGCGGACCGGGCCCTTGAGGCGCTCGTCGCCGTGGACCCGGACCTGGCCGCGCCCCTCCTGGCCCGTGACCTGGGGCAGCGCCCGCGCGCGCTCGGTGCGGCGTGCGGCTTCCTGATCGGAGGGACGGCCGACACCTCGTTCCCGTACGACTCCGCACTGCTGGACGCGATCCGTACCCGGCTGGGCGCGGACGACCTGGACGGCAACGAGCCCATCCGGCTCACGGCCCTGCTCGGTGCCTGGGGGAGCAGGGCGTCCGCCGCCCTGCCCGAACTGCGCTCCGCGCTGCCCAGATTCCCGAAGGTGGTGCCGAAGGCGCTGGCCGCGGTCTGCCCACCGGAACACCGCGCGGCGACGGCAGAACTCCTGACCACCGCGGCCCGCTCCGGACCGGAGGACGGCCGGCTCGCTGCGGCACAGGCCGTGCGCCGACTGACCGGGGAGACCGGCCCCCTGCTGGCGGCGGTTGCCGCCGAGCTGGGCCGCGGCGGCCATGGCGCGCGGGAGGCCGCAGGACTTGCCGCCGAGCTGGGCCCCGAGGCGGCCGGGCTGGTGCCCGCCCTGCGGTCCGCGCTCAGCGCGCCCGAGGAGGACCGCAACGTACCCCGGCTGGACAGCGACGTCGAGATCGCCGCAGCCCTGTGGCGGATCACCGGTGACGCGGAAGAGGCGGTGCCGGTGCTGGCCGGTGTGTTCGCCGAGGTCGAACCGGTCTGGATGCGCTGGACGTTCACCCGTGCCGCACGGACGGCGGCCCGCATCGGCGACGCGGCCCGGCCGTTGGTTCCCGCGCTGGAAGGCTTGCTGACGGACCGGCTGCAGACGCCGGCCGCCGTGCTCGCGCTGCACGCGATCGCGCCCGAATCCCTCGACGGCCCCCGTCTGGCCGGTCTGGTCCTGGACTCCGCCGAGGAGGACGCCGACGCCGTGACCGCGCTGGAGGCGCTCGTCGCCCTCGGCCGCACCGCCCTCACCGAAGACCACCGCCGCCGCCTGACGGCTCTTGCCGAGCGGGACCTCAGGGTGACGGCCTCGGGCCTGGAATCGGGGATGGCCCCGGCCGACGAACGACTGCGTGAGCAGGCACGTGAGGCGGCGCGCATGCTGAGCTGACCCGGGGGCCGGGTCCGGCCACCAGCCGTCCCGGCCCAGCGCCTCGGGCCGCCCCGTTTCGCCCCGGCCCAGCGGCCTCAGCTGCCCGCCGCTCAGTCGCCCGGCTGCCAGTCCGGGCGGCGGCCGCTCATGGCGACGGCCCGGTCGACCAGGGGTGCGTCGGCCGGGACCGGAACCGGCGGACCGAAGATGCGCTCGGACCGGGGGACAGTGTCGCTGGGGGTCAGCATGGCCAGCGAGACGCGCAGGCTCGCCTCGTCCGCCTCGTACTTCTGGCCGGTCGAATGCGCCAGGTCCCAGCCGTGGATCACCAGCTCGTCCAGCGCGATCACTGCGGCCACCTCGCCCGGCATGTCGACGCCGCCCGCCCTGGTCATGCCCTGCCGGGCGGCAGGATCGCGCCAGGCCGTCACCAGCTCGTCCAGCAACGGCGGCAGCGCTTCGCGCCAGCTGTCACGCAGGATCGGAAGTGCGGCGTCGGGGGCGGTGTCGGTCGTCGGTCCGAAGTCCTTGCGCGCCGCGTCGCGGAAGGCCGTGGTCAGCCCGACCACGTGGGCGAGCAGCTCCCGTACCGCGTAGTCGGGACAGGGCGTCGGGCCTGCCAGCTGCTGTTCGGCGATGCCGTCGAGCAGGCCGGCGATCTGCCGGGCCGCGGGTTCCAGATCGATCGTGGGAATCGTGGGTGGTCGTCTCCGTGTGCGTATCCATACAGTGTGGACTGCGCCGGCGCCCAGAACTCATCGCTCATCGCACGACGCGTCCCCGGAGCACGATCCGGCTCGGGTGATCCAGCGCGGCAGGGTCCAGGGTCGGCTCGGTGGCGTACGCGACGACGTCGGCGGGTGCGCCGTCCACGAGCCCCGGCAGACCGAGCCAGGCCCTCGCCGTCCAGGACGCCGCGCCGAGCGCTGCCCGGGCCGGCAGCCCGGCCCGTACCAGCCAGTCCATCTCGCCGGCGACCGTCCCGCCAACGGCCCACGATCACCTGCGCACACCGGCACATTGCGGAAGGTTCCGCTCCACCCTCTTGTCGGCGACCCCCGCGCCATGCGATACAGGTCTGGACCATTGCTGCCGGATGGAAGGCACGACCGTGCAACGCCCCCACGCAACCGCCGCGTCGGCCTGCTCCGCCGCCCTGCTCCTCGCCGCGCTCACCGCCTGCGGCTCCGCCCCGGAAGCGGACACCCAGAAACCCACGACACCGGGCCATGTGACAGCACAGGCCAGCAGCGCCACCTCCGTGCACGTCATGTGGGAGCCGGCCACCGACAACAAGGCGGTCACCGGTTACGAGGTCTACCGCAAGGGCAAGCAGGTCAAATCCGTCGCGGCGACCAAGGTGATGATCGACGTCGACGGGCTGACCGCCTCGACCGCCTACACCTTCACCGTCCGCGCCCGTGACGCCGCCGGGAACCTCTCCGCGCCGAGCGCCGCCGCAAACGTCATCACACCCGCCCCGACCCCCGCCGACCGCGAGCCGCCGACCCGCCCGGTGAAACTGCGCGGCACGGCGGACGGCAGCCGGGCGGCAGACCTCTCCTGGGGCGGCTCGACGGACGACGTCGGCGTCACCTCGTACGACATCTACCAGGAGGACTCCCGGATCCACAGCGTGCCCGGCACACAGACCACGGCGCATCTGACCGGACTGCGCCCCGGCACCGTCTACACCTTCACCGTCCGCGCCCGCGACGCCGCCGACACCTCCTCGTCCGACAGCAACGCCCTCGACCTCACCACCGCGTCGGCGCCGGGCGCACCGGCCGGTACCGCTCCCACCGACCTGCGGATCAGTAACCACGTCCAGGGCAAGGAGTACGCCATCGACCTGAACTGGAAGCAGCCCGAGACGGGCGGCGAGATCCCGGCGTACCAGCTCTTCATGGACGGCCGGCTGACCACCACGATCGTGTGGGGTTCCACCCCGCCCACAGGCCGGGCGAGTTACCGGCTCACCGTCAGCGACCCTCGCGGCACCCGCTATTCGATGAAGATCCGCGCCAAGCTGCCGGACGGGAAGTGGGGGGACTTCTCCGCCCAGCGCACGGTCGTCCTCGGCGACTGACGGCCTTACAGACACGGCGTGCGAGGAGCCGATCCCTCCCCGACACTGCGCCGGTCATCGTCGCCGAGGTCCCGCCGCCGTCCCCCGACGCCCCGACCGTGCTGCTCTTCGGCGCCCAGGACAGCATGTGAAACCTGCACGCGCCCCATGAACGGGTGCTGTCGGCGTTTTCCTGCGAGCGCCCTGTCCCGTTGCTCTCGTGTCGCTGGGACACGGGCGTGACGGTTCGACCTGCGTCCGGATGGCGTGGAGTCTGCCGTCGGTCGTGGTTCATGGTTCGACGGGCTGCCAGCGTCCATCGTGGAAGATCATGCCGCTTTCCTTGATGAATGCGGTGACGAGGTGGACGCGGGCGTGCCGGTAGCCGGGCAGGTAGGGGAGCTCTTCGGCCAGGAGGCGGTAGACGTCGTCGGTGTGGGGTACGGCGACGGCGGCGATGAGGTTGTCAGGGCCGGTCACTGCGGTGGCGAGGTGGACCGGCGTGCGGGCCGTGAGCTGTTTGACGGCGTCGGGCAGGGATACGGGGTCGCTCTGGATGAAAAACAGTGCCTGGATCTCCAGGCCGACCTGGCAGCGGTCGACGACGGTGGCGATTTCGGCCCCGCCGGTCAGTCTCAGCCGGTGAAGCCGACGCTGGGCGGTCGCAGCGGAGGTGTGCGTGCACGATGCGAGCCGGGCGAGGCTCATGCGGCCGTCTACGGCGAGGGCTTCGGCGAGGTGGTGTTCGTCGGCGTCGAGACGGGGTCCGGGTGCAAGACTCGGATCACCGTAAGGGTGACGGACTGTGCGGGTCTGGGCGGCGGTGAGCAGTGGTGGCTGCGGCGGTCCGGCCAGGGTGTAGGCGCGCAGGACGGGCAGGGCCCGCAGATCGAGGAGATCACCGGTGATCGGTTGGTGGCGCAGGGTCAGTTCGTTGCGCTCATCGCGGTTGCGAGGGTGGACCAGGGCGAAGATCTCGTTGTTGTCGAGCACCCATACGGTCTTCACCGGGTACATGCGGGCGAGATAGTGGGCTAAGCGCAGGGTCCGGTCGGGACGGGTGCGCAGGACAAGGATGAGGGGCCAGCCACCCCAGGCGCGGTAAGGGTTCTCCAGGGCGGTGACCGCGAGGAGCCCGGAATCCAGCAGTCGGCTGCCCCGCCTGCGGACAGTGCTCTCGCTGAGATCCAGAGCCTGAGCGATCGTCGTCCAGGAGGCGCGCCCGTTGGCCAGCAGCGCCGAGACCACCAGCTTGTCCGTCTCATCCATCGTTGCCGTCCCCCGGATTGGCTTTGGTCCGTATAGATCGCGGCGGATGTGCCCGCGGTGACGATTATCCGACGGCAGGTGGACGTGGGCGGCGAAATCCTGCACGTACGGGCCTCCGGAACCCGGCCTGGGCCTCCTGGACCAGGTGGTGGTCTTCACTGGCGTCCGTACACCACCAGACGGCACCCGCCGGAAAGAGGCAACGTTATGGAGAAGAACCGCAAGGTGACGGTCACCCTCGCTCTCGTCAGCGCGATGGCGTTCGCCGGTCTGACGTGGGGCGTCCAGGCGGGCGCCACCGAGACGGCACGGCCGGAGGGGAAGACCTCCACCAGGGTCTCCGCAGAGGTTCCCGCGCAGTCCGCGAGCACGGCGGACGGGCAGGACAAGCGGCGGAAGCTGGGCGAGCCGTGGAAGTTCGACGGCAGAACCGCCCTCTACCAGACCTCCGAGGTGCGCGATCCGCTGGGCATCCTGTTCGTGGCGGGGCAGACGGCGAAGGAAGGCAACACCTACCTCTACGCGTGGGACATGGAGAAGCAGATCGACCGGGTCTTCGACCAGGTGGAGAAATACGTCAAGGACGCCGGGTATCAGCCGAACCAGATCACGCAGCTGCGTTACTCGGTGACGGACGAGGATCTGTTCTTCAAGCACTTCGACCAGGTCATCGACCGGCTGGACGATGCCGGCATCAAGACCACCAGCGCCGCGATCGGCGTCGAGCGCCTCGCCCGGCCTGGTGTCCTCCTCGAAATCGAAGCGGTCGCGGTGCGCTGAGCCGCAGCGTTGACCGGGAGGGCCATCACAACCCCTGTGCGGCCCTCTGTTGTTTCAGAGGCCGTTCTCTCCCGGTGTTCCATCCCGAAATCTGCGCGCACCTCAATGAATTCATGCTCCGGCTCCATGCCGCACGTCCACGCTGCGCAGCACTCACAGCGTCAGCCGGGCAGAGCAACCTCATAGAAAAGAAGGCCCTGGCCATGTACAGGAAGAAGACCCTACGTCGCGGGTTGGTCGCGGCTGGTGCCACAGCCACCGTGGTGGTTGCCGTTCTGGCGACGACAGCTTCCGCGAACCCGGCGCCCGGCCACACGGACACCGCCAAGCCGACGGTTGTACTCGTCCACGGTGGTTTTGCTGACGCGTCATCGAGTTGGAACGGTGTCATCAAGCGGCTCCAGCGCGACGGCTACCCGGTAGTCGCGCCTGCCAACCCGCTTCGTGGCCAGTCCACCGATGCGCCCTACCTGGCGAGCGTCCTGAAGTCCGTCAAGGGCCCGGTCATCCTCGTCGGCCATTCGTACGGCGGCGCGGTCATCACCAACGCTGCGGTCGACAATCCCAACGTCAAGGCTCTGGTCTACGTTGCGGCCTTCGTGCCCGACAAGGGCGACAAGGTCATCGACCTCCTCAGCAAGTACCCGGGCAGCGAGATCCCGGACGCGATCAACGAGGTGCCCTTCTCGAACCCGGACGGGACGACCGGTACCGACATCTACCTCAAGGCCGACAAGTTCCGGAGCGCATTCGCCGCGGACCTTCCCCGGTCGGTCACCAATGTCATGCAGGCTGCTCAGAGGCCGGCCAGTGCAGCTCACCTCACTGACGTCACTCAGGCCGCCGCCTGGCACGATATTCCCTCCTGGGGGCTCGTCGCGGGTGCGGACAAGGCCATTCCTCCGGCGCTGCAGCGCTTCGAGTACCAGCGCGCTGGTACTCGCCGGACGGTCGAGGTTCCCGGGGCGTCTCACTCCGTCATGGTCAGCCAACCCGACACGGTCGAAAGGCTGATCAAGGCAGCCGATCGCGGTACACGCTGAACGTATTCGATCAATTGCGGCGGCCCGTCCACTTACGGACGGGCCGTCTGCCGTTGGCTCGATGCTTCGACCTCGCATGTCATTCGGCCTACTGAGATCTTCAGTTTCCGGAGACACGTGACGTCCTGCCTTCCAGAGACGTCCTGCCTTCCAGACATGGGTCTGATCCGGTCCGATCACTGGCGGCCGACAGGGGGTGACGTGACGCTCGGGCTGCGGCGCGGGTAGCTCTTGTGGCCCGGATCAGTCGGTGACGCGCACGGTCTCCACCCACCTCGGGGGCTGCGGGGCGTCCGGGCCGATGAGTGCCGCGACGAGCCGGCACGAGGGGGCCTCGTCAGGCCAGGGCGTACAGCCGTCGGTGAGGACGACGACGATGTTCGGACGGTCCCGCGCCGCGAGGGCGGCGGTGATGCCCACCCGCATGTCGGTGCCGCCGCCCCCGCTCAGCGTGATCTGCTCGGCGGCCGTCACCCGGGACACGCTCTGTACATCGGCGTCGCAGGCCAGCACGGTGACGCGGTTGCCCCGGATGCCCACCTCCCGCAGCACTCCGGTGACCTCCGCCAGCGCCGCGGCGAGCTCGTCATCACCCATCGACCCCGAGGTGTCGATGACGACGGCGACACGGGGCAACGGTCGGCGCAGGCTGGGCAGGACGACGCCGCGGAGCGCCGCGCTGCGGCGGGACGGGCGGCGGTAGGTGTAGTCGATCGCCCCGGCGGCCCACGCGGCGGCCTCCCGTACCGCGCCCGCGAGCGCCTGCCGCCAGTCGACCGTGGGCTCCAGGACCTGGTCCGCCCAGCGCTGCCAGCCCGCGGGGAGGCTGCCCCGGCTGCGCCGATGAGCGCGCATGGCCTCCGCGGTGTGGCGCCGCAGCGCATCCGCCTCGACCGGGCCGAGACGTGTCGGCCCGTCGGCCCCGGTCAGCTCCCAGGGCACCGGTTGTCCATGGGCGCCCGACCCGCAGTTGTGCGGGGGCGGGCCCGGCGGCAGACCGGGGAGATACGCCTCGAAGAGCTGCCCGTTCGGCAGGCCGAAGAGCCGCGGCTCCATCCGGCCGGCCGGCAGGGACAGGCCGTCGGCGATGAGATCGTCGTTGATCTCGCAGTCCTGGGCGACGTTGACGCGGTGCGGGTCGCGCTGGTCGGCGGCGGGCAGCCGCTCCGCCCGCCCGTGGTGGTCGCGCAGCAGATGCGCCACCTCGTGCACCCACACCGCCGCGAGCTCCGCCACCGGTGTCGCGTCGACGAAGGCGGGCGACACATAGCAACGCCAGTGCCGGTCCACGCCCATCGTCGGCACCTCAGCGCTCGCCACCACCGACAGGGCGTACAGCGCCGAGGCCAGGTAGGGCCGGTCGGTCGCCGCCCGGTAGCGGGCGGCGAGCAGCTTCGTCATGTCCAGCTGGGGCCGTTCAGGGGCGGCTTCCGGTTCCGGCACCGACGTGCCCGCCTCAGCTGCTCTGCGGCAGCGCGCCGGACAGCTGCAGCAGCTCCACGAAGGCGTCGATGCCCTCGGGCACCGGCCAGTCGGCGTCCCGCATCGCCGCCAGGTCCACCGCCGCCCTGGCCGCCACATCGGGCACACCCGCGTCCACGGCCTTCGCCAGCACCGCCCAGCCGGCCTCCCAGCGGGAGCGGGTGAGGTCGCCCTGGACGGCCGCGACGACCGCGATGAGGAAGGCCAGCTGCCGGTCGCCGCGTTCGGGCAGGGCGAACGCGGCGGGGTTCGCCAGTACGCGGTCGGGGTCGGGCAGGTCGAGGTTCTCCAGGTAGGACAGCAGCTCGATGCCCGCACCGTCCCCCACGGCCCCGGTCAACGCGGCCGCCATCGCCTCCCGCCCGGCGCCCGTCGCGTACCCGGTGGCGAGCAGCCGCAGCGCCATGTCCCAGGTCCGCGGGGACGGCCAGGCCCGGCCCCGGCTCTCCGCGTCGGCCGGAATGTGATGGACGAGGCCGGGGCGTGCGGTCAGGAAGCCGGAGATCGCACCCCGGGCCCGTGCCGCCGAGCCCGCGACCCTGGCGGCGTCGACGACCGGCACCGCGGCCTTCGGCCACGTACCGGCCATGCCCCGCGCCACGGTGCGCGGATCGTGCGTCCACTGGAGGTGTACGAAACGGTTGGCGAGCGGTGGGCTGAGGTGCCAGCCGTCCGCCGCGCTCGACGGCGGATTCGCCGCCGCCACGATGCGCACGGACTCCGGCAACGTCAGGCTGCCCACCCGCCGTTCGAGCACGACGCGCAGCAGCGCCGCCTGCACGGCCGGCGGAGCAGAGGACAACTCGTCGAAGAACAGCAGTCCCCGGCCCGTGCGCGCGAGCCGGACCGCCCAGTCCGGCGGGGCCATCGGCACCCCGGTCACGGCCGGATCGTCGCCGACGACGGGCAGACCGGCGAAGTCGGAGGGTTCGTGCACACTTGCGATGACCGTTTCCAGCGGGAGGCCGAGCCCGGCAGCGAGCTGCTCCATGCCGGCCGACTTGCCGATGCCCGGCTCACCCCAGAGCAGTACCGGCTGATTGGCCGTCACTGCCAGTGCCAGTGCCTCTAGTTGAGGATTGGTGGCGGCTTCGGTGCGCGATGTTCGCAGCCTGCGATTGAGCTCGTCGGCGGCGTCCAGGGGCCCACGAGCGGCGGCCGGAGGCGGCGGTGCGGGTGGCTGTCCCGGTGTGCTGGGGGCGATGGTACTCACCCGTCCTCTTCGTCTTCGTCGTCCTTCTCTTCTTCCCACTCGTCCCACCAGTCGGCCCCGATGTCCGGATGCTCCTTCTCCACCCGTTCCCTGAGGAAGTCCAGGTCCGTCCGCCGGTACTTGCGGATCAGCTGGTCCAGCGAGAGTTCCATCCGGTCGACGACGTCGATCCGTGCCCCTGCGTCGATCAGCGCCGTCACGAGTGCCGCCGAACCGCCATCGCCGACCGCCACGCAGAGCGGGGTGCGGTCCCGGTGGTCCCGGGCCTCCAGATCGAGTCCGGCTGTCAGGAGCCGGGGCAGCAGGGGCTCGTGGTCGAGGAGGTGCAGCACATGGAGCAGGCTGCGCCGGCCGCCGTCCCGCACCCGGGGGTCGACGCCCGCGTCCAGGAGTTCCAGGACCCCCGGGGTGTCGCCGTGCTGGGCGCGCAGAAAGAGATCCCGTCGTTGTGCCCGCAGGGCCTTGGGAAGCCGGCCCGTACCGGAGGTGCAGGCGTGCTCCACGGCGAAGCAGCCGGTGACGGCGCCGCCGAAGGCCCGCAGCGCGTTCTCGCGCTGTCGCTCCTGCGGGCTGTGCGGGGAGTCGAGCTTCCCGTCGCGGAAGACGACCTCATGCCACTCACCACGGCACCTGACCCGTACCGGCGCGGGAGGCGTCGGCCCCGGCGGACCCACTGCCGTGCCGAGGCCGGGAAAGAGGGACCCGGCGACCAGCGGATGCAGTTGCGCGGGTGCCACACCGCCGACCCGCAGCAGGTCGAGATCCGGCAGCGGCTGCCGGAGCGCCTGGGGCAGGAAGGCCGCGTCTCCGGCCGCCTCCCGCTCGACGAGCCTGATCCGCGGCCTTCTGTCGCTGCCCGTGAACTCCAGCAGGACGCAGGCGCGCCAGTCCTCGCCGATCCGAAAACGCTCCGCCGTGCTCAGCTCCGCGTACCGTCCGGCCTCCGACTCCAGCCGGGGAACATCGAGCGCCAGCCGGGCCAGGATCGTTTCCGGCGTCGCCCGGTACCACGAAGGTACTTCGGGCATGGACGGATCCAAGTCGATGCCGACCGCCGTCAGCGACTCGGTCACTTGGCCTTGTTGGTACAGCAGTGTCACCCACTCGGCACGGGCCACCGGATCACCGGTGCCCGGGTCCCTGTCGGGCAGTTCGTCCGCCCCGCGAGGTGTGCCGTCGGCCTGGAGGAACGGCAACCGGTCCGCACCGCCGGCGCGTGCCCGCAGTCCGTCGGCACGGCGCGCGTCCCACAGGTATCGGCAAGCCCGCCAGTCCTCGACGTGCCAGCGGAAGACACCGGGTGCCGCGCCATGTCGCACCGCCCCGAACCGGAGCGGGATTCGCTGCGGTCCGTCGACCATCGGAGGAGTGCGCAGGTACAGGTACGGCGCCGTCGCCCCGGGCCCGTCCGCCGTGACTCCGTAACCCGCGAGGACCACGGTCCGGTCGGTGGCGAGCGTCGAGCGTCCGCCCAGTACTCGCGGCAGATGCCAGCGCACCAGGTCGGGCACCAGATGAAGGAGATCGGACTCGAGCGCTCCGGCCACGTCCGGACCGTACTGCGCGGAGACCTCCGACAGGTCGAATGTCACATTGAACCGAGCCGCCGCGCAGGCACCATGCCAGTCCCCGGCCGCCCGCCGCCCGGCGGACTCCTCGATCATCCACTGGGGCACCGCGTACCTGCGGACCTGCCGTCGGCTCGCCATCTCGTCAGGCTCGAGGAACCCGGCTACCGCGTCCGGACTCACCGGTAGACGCTCCTGACCGCGCGCAGGTCCGCATGGGCGCCGCCGTCCGGGCGCAGCCGCGCCGCGAAGGACCGCTTCACCTTGCGGGGAAGCCCGGGGCCCAACCCCACGTACTCCAGACGGGAGTCGGCGTCGACGGCCGCGAGGAGGGTCTTCGCACCCCGCCCGGTGAGCCCGGTGTGGCACAGCTCCAGCCGCCGCAGGGGACTGCCGCGCAACGCCCCTGCCAGCGCATCGGCTCCGATGTCACCGGTGACATTGGACCGGGCCCCGAGGCTTCGCTCCGAAGGCGGCCGCCCCAGATCGAGCGCCTCGATCCCGCCGAGCGCGTCGGCCAGGGCGCGCGCCCCGGCGGGCCCGATCCCGTTGCCGCCGAGGCCGAGCCGGACCGGGCGGGCGGGGTCGGCGGCGGCCGCGAGCGCGGCGGCCCCCGCGTCACCGAGGTGGTTGGCCGGAAGGTACAACTCCCGCACCCCCGCGTCCCGGATCAGCGCGGCCAGCAGCGGGGCGGACTCGGCGCCGAGGCCGTTGCCCCCGAGGAACAGCCTCTCCACGGGCAGGGACCGCTGACTCAGCACGGCCAGCAGCGTCGTGAGGCCGTCGGCGGTGAGTCCGCTGTTCACCAGGTCGAGGGTGCGCAGAACGGTGTTGCGGCGGAGCATCGGGTCGAGCGCCCGGACACCGGCGTCACCGACGGGATTGCGTTTCAGCCACAACGCCCTGACGGTGTCGTCCTCGCTCAGCGCACCGGCGAGCGCGGTGACCCCGTCGGTTCCGATGCGATTGCAGCCGAGATAGACCGTCCGCAGCCCGTGACCGCCCCGGCCCAGTGCGTCGGCGACGGCCCGCGCCCCCTCGTCGCCCAGCGAGTTGGTGCCGAGCAGTACATGCGCGGCGTGCGGGGAGCGGGCAACGGCGGGCATCACCCGGACCGCACCTGCCACTCCCAGTCCCTGCTTGCAGAGATCGACCCGCCCGTCCGCCCGCAGCGCGCCGAGCGCGAAGCTCTCGTCGGCCTCGACAGGGTGCGCCGCTCCCAGTCGCTCCAGCAGCGGATCCAGCAGGGCCACGTCGGCGAGCGGAATGTCCGGGTGCTCGATCGCGGGACAGCGCACGGGCATCGGCTGCAACATCACTACTCCCCAGGTCCCCCGTCGGTACCCGGCCAGGAGAGGGCGACCGCGTTCTCCGCCCGCTCGGGACGAACCGACGCCATCGAATCTCCTCCACGAAAAGGTGGCAAGACCGGTCGGATTCGAACCGACGTCCTCCAGCTTGATGCGAGGGCGCGACGACCTCTGCGCTACAGCCTTGCCGCGCGTGATCCTAACCGCAGCGGCATCTAATTCGCACACCAGTACCCGCATTGATCCCCTGAGTCCTCGCTTCACCGCCGGCTGGCACGAAGCCACCGGTCCCTGTGCGCCCGGGCCCGCAAATGGTCTGTCCCTATTGGCGAGTTGGTCCAGACCATTTGGTTTCCCCTGTGCTCCATCGGTCCCTGCCTCAAGGGAGAACCATGTTCGAGCACATGACCTTCGGAAGAAGAACGGCGACCGCCCTCGTCGCCGTCCTCGGACTCCTGCTCGCACTGCTGTCCTTACAGACCGCACCCGCACACGCGGCGGGCAAGCCGACGGCCACCTTCACCTCGGCCGAAAACCGGTCGTGGCGGAAGGGACTTACGTCCTGCACAACGACACCGACACCGCCGTCACCGGCGGGAGCGTCGAGTTCGACCTGCCGGCCGGGGTCGCGATCGACACCTCCTACAACGGCACCGTCACCAATCGGGGCAGCCACATCACCGCGGTCAAAGCCCACTACAACGGTACGGTCGCCGCGCACAGCACCACCGAGCCGTACAGCTTCTGGTTCGTGGCCACCGGCCCGATCACCGCGCCGACCGGCTGCCGGATCAACGGCGACAAGTGCGACGGCTCCGCGGGTGTGCCGCTGGGCGCGCCGAGCGGGCTGAAGCGGACCGATGTCACCGCCCGCACCGCGTCGCTGTCCTGGACGGCGGCCACGGCTGGTGACTTCCCCGTGGCGTACGACGGGTGCGATCACAACACGATGTGGTCCCGTACCCATCGGAGACAGTCCGCGTCGGCGGTCGGCAACTCCACTTCGGCAGGCCAGGGATGGACCGCCAGGACGAGATGGGTCAGGTAGCCGTAGGGGCCGCCGTCCTCCCGCGGGGCGAGCACGACGCCGTGGTTGCCCATGCGCCATATCCGGCACAGCAGGTGCGGTCCCAGGCTGAGCCAGTCGTCCGACCGCAACGTACGAAGGGGCGGACCGAGCTCGTCGGCCAGGACGCCAGCCGCCCGTGCGAGCACGTCTTCGCACTGCGTTTCCGTGGGCGTCTCCAGGTGCGTCCAGCCCGGCAGCTCGGCCCAGTCCTCGACGAGCTCGCTGAGCCAGTCGTGATCACGCTCCTCGGGATCGTCCGGGTTGACCGGATACACCTCACCGAAGGTCAGCACCAGCGTGGCCTCCGGGTCGCCCAGCGGGGCGCCCTCGTACCAGAGGACGTGGTTGTGCCGGGTGCGGACCGCATCGCAGACGAGATCGGTGAACTCCCAGCCGAGTTCCGTCTCGCTGTAGTCGATGAACTGTTCTTCGGAGACTGCTGTCATGGTGGGCATGGCCAGCAACTCCCGCACGGCGGTGGGGGAGAGCGGTGAGTGGGCCAGCGAGTGCACCGGCATGTGGGGTGCGTGCTCCCTTGTTGATACGTGGACGAAGCGGGGACGGTCGCGTTCGGGTACAAACGCGTACAGGCCGGCCGCCCGTTCACCGGACGGCCGGCTGTCGGCGCGTCAGCTCCGGGCGGAGAACGCGACGAAGACGGCCCAGCCGCGCGGAGTCAGGGAGAGGACCGGGCCGTTCCTGTCCTTGGAGTCACGGACGTGGACGATGCCGGGGCGCGTCGCGACCTCAAGGCAGTCGCCACCCTCGGCGCCGCTGTAGCTGCTCTTGAACCAGTGCAGCGCGGCGACGGAATCCGTGGTCACTTCGACGTTCATACCTCTCCCAGCAACTTTTCGATGAAGGCCAGAGACTCGCACGGAGTGAGAGCCTGCGATCGGATGATCCCATAGCGGGCCGACAGCGTGCGGACCTCTTCCCGCCCGGTCACCAGTGTGCTCTTGCCCTGCACTTCGAGGTAGCCGATCTGGTCGCTGTTCTGCCGGGTGATGACGGTGAACGGCCCGTCGACACCGGCGTTGTCCTCGCGGTCCGAGGGCATGACCTGGAGCTCCACGTTGCGCTTCTGCCCGATCAGCAGGAGTTGTTCGAGCTGCCCCCGGCGCACCGCCCTGCCGCCGAGCCCGCGCGTGAGCACATACTCCTCCATCACGAAGCTGAGCAGCGGCGCCGGCCAGCGGTTGAAGATCTCCTGCCGCGCCTGCCTGGCCGAGACCCGCTGCTCGATCGTTGACCCTCATCGCTGCCGAACTGGCATCGAACGCGGTGCGTCACGGCCTGGTACCGGGACGGGACTTCCACCTGCGGCTCACCGAGTCATGCGGGAACATGCTGAACACGCTGCGGGTCGAGGTGACGGATACCCGTACCGAGCGTCTGCCGTCATCGGGAGAGTCACTCGTCCCGACGCCCGACGAGGAGTCCGGCCGCGGGCTGTACCTCGTGTCCCAGCTGGCGGACCGCTGGAGCGTGGCGCCCCGACCCGGAGCTCCGGGCAAGTGCGTATGGGCGGAAATCAGCCTTGAACCCGCGCCGTTACGACCGGCTTGAGCGACGTGGGTTCTCTTCTCTCGTTCGCGACGGTCGAGGTCCTCATCGCGTCGGACGGCGCCGGAGGAGCAGATCCGCCCATGCGGCTCCGGCCGGTTCGTGCCCTTGTCTGTGTCTTCCACCCATGTCAAACAGGTGGGGAGTGCCGAGAGACTGGGGAGACCGTGAGTGACGACGTGGTGCCAAGCGGCAGCGGGGCGATTCCTTCGGCTTGGGCGCAGAGGCACTTCGGCCCTCGGGTCGGCAGGCATGGTCGCCGCCGACCTGCCCGCATGCCGGAGGCGCCGTACCCCAGCGCGGTGACACGCGGGGGTACGGCGCCTCCCCGTCCGCCTCAGCCCAACTGCTCGTACGCCGGCAGCGTCAGGAAGTCCGCGTAGTCCTGGTCCAGGGAGACCTGGAGCAGCAGGTCGTGGGCCTGCTGCCACTTGCCGGAGGTGAACGCCTCCTCGCCGATCTCCTCGCGGATCGCTGCGAGTTCCTCGGCCGCGACCTTGCGGGCCAGGTCGGCCGTGGCGTGTTCGCCGTTCTCGAAGACCACGTCCGCGTTGATCCACTGCCAGATCTGCGAGCGCGAGATCTCCGCGGTGGCCGCGTCCTCCATGAGGTTGAAGATGGCGACGGCGCCCATGCCGCGCAGCCAGGCCTCGATGTAGCGGATGCCGACCGCGACGGCGTTGCGCAGACCGTCGTACGTGGGCTTGGCGTCCAGGGTGTCGATGGCGATCAGGTCGCCCGCCGCCACCGAGACGTCCTCGCGCAGGCGGTCCTTCTGGTTCGGCTTCTCGCCGAGGACCGCGTCGAAGGAGGCCATGGCGATCGGGACCAGGTCCGGGTGGGCGACCCAGGAGCCGTCGAAGCCGTCGTGGGCCTCGCGGTCCTTGTCGGCCTTGACCTTCTCGAAGGCGACCTTGTTGACCGCGGCGTCACGGCGGGACGGGATGAAGGCCGCCATGCCGCCGATGGCGTGCGCGCCGCGCTTGTGGCAGGTGCGGACGAGGAGTTCGGTGTACGCGCGCATGAACGGGGCGGTCATCGTCACCGCGTTGCGGTCCGGCAGGACGAACTTGGAACCGCCGTCGCGGAAGTTCTTGACGATGGAGAAGAGATAGTCCCAACGGCCCGCGTTCAGCCCCGAGGCGTGGTCGCGGAGCTCGTACAGGATCTCCTCCATCTCGTAAGCGGCAGTGATCGTCTCGATCAGGACGGTCGCGCGGACCGTGCCCTGCGGGATGCCGACGTAGTCCTGGGCGAAGACGAAGATGTCGTTCCAGAGGCGGGCCTCCAGGTGCGACTCCGTCTTCGGGAGGTAGAAGTACGGGCCCTTGCCGAGATCGATGAGCCGCTGGGCGTTGTGGAAGAAGTAGAGGCCGAAGTCGACCAGCGCACCTGGCACCGGGGCGCCGTCGAGCTGGAGGTGACGCTCGTTCAGTTGCCAGCCGCGGGGGCGGGTGACGACCGTGGCGAGCTCGTCGGCGGGCTTCAGGGCGTACGACTTGCCGGACTTCGGGTCGGTGAAATCGATGTTGCGGGTGTAGGCGTCGATCAGATTGAGCTGGCCGAGGACGACGTTCTCCCATGTGGGGGCGGACGCGTCCTCGAAGTCGGCGAGCCAGACCCTGGCGCCCGAGTTCAGGGCGTTGATGGTCATCTTGCGGTCGGTCGGACCGGTGATCTCCACCCGGCGGTCGTTCAGCGCGGCCGGGGCCGGCGCGACCTTCCAGGAGTCGTCCGCGCGGATCGCCGCCGTCTCGGGCAGGAAGTCCAGCGTGGAGGTACGGGCGATCTCGGCGCGGCGCTCGCCCCGGCGGGCGAGCAGTTCGTCACGGCGGGGCGTGAACTGCCGGTGCAGCTCGGCCACGAACGCGAGGGCCGCGGGGGTCAGGACCTCATCCTGCCGGGGCAGGGGCTCGGCATCGACGATGGCCAGCGGGGACGGCGCTGGTGCGGACATGAGCTGTCACTCCTTCAGCGGGCGGTGCGGGCGGCTTCTCACGGCCGCCGGGTCGCCTGAAACGGCACGGCGTGCCAGGGCTCCGGGATACGGCCGGGGGCGCCGTCCGGGGTGCAGAGGGCTTCTGACCAGTGGATAGTAGTTTCCTCATGGTGGAAGTTCAATGGTTTGTTGATGTCGAGATTCTCCGGGTCGACAGAAGCGGGGCGGTGCCGGCGCCGGGTGCCAGTAGGTTCACTCAAGGTGCTTGAGGTCCTCCACCGTGTCGATGTCGTACGCCTGAGCCACATCGGAACACTCGACGAGCGTGATCGCATCGCGGTGCGTCCGCAGATACGCCCGAGCGCCCTGGTCGCCCACCGCTTCCGCCGCGATGCCCGCCCACCGGTCGGCCCCGAACAGCACCGGATGGCCGCGTTCACCGTCGTACGAGGCGGCCACGAGACTCGTCCGGGAGCGGTACGCCGATCGCACCCGTGCCACCGCGTCCGCGCCGATGCCCGGCTGGTCGACCAGGAGGACGAGCGCCGCGTCCGCTCCCGTACCGGAGAGCGCCCCGAGCCCCGCCCTCAGCGACGAGCCCATGCCCTCGGTCCACTCGGGGTTGACGGTCACCGTGCAGCCGGCGAGGTCGGCGCGTGCTCCCACCTCTTCCGCCGCGGCGCCCAGGACCACATGGACGCGGTCGCAGCCGCCCTCCCGCAGCATGCGTACCGCGTGCTCCACCAGCGGCCGGCCGCGGTGTTCGAGCAGTGCCTTGGGCTTCCCGCCGAGTCGTCGTCCGCCGCCCGCGGCGAGCAGCAGCCCGGCGACCACCGGGGTCTGTGTTGTCCGAGTCATGCGGACTGGATACCTCAGATGTGCCCTCCTCGCGCAAGCGGGCCCCAGGAGGGTACGGACGGGCGGTGCCGTCCCCGGAGCCACATGCACGTCACCCTTTCGGGACACCCTGAATTCTGTCTGCGGAGTGGCGCTCGACACCTGTCATGGCGTTAACTTGCGGGCATCCCCGGACACTTGGCCGCGGTCCGGGACCCGGTCGGAACACTGGCACGAGGATGTGCGAGGGGGAGTGCTTTGTTGCGAAGCGTGGGGCAGACGCGGGTGACCGGCAGTGGTGAGGATCCGAGGGTGACGGAGCTGCGTACGGCCGTCTCCCGACTCCGCCGAGAGCTGGCGGGGCACCCCGCGGAGTTCCGGGACCGGGGGATCGCCGAGGACGAGCTGGCCGCGCTGGATGCGATGGCTGTCAGTGGCGCACCCGCGATTCCGCGCCTGCGCCGTTCGCTGCTGCTGATCGCGGGGGCGATTGGTTCGGTCAGCGCACTGGCCTCCGCGCTCAGGGACGTACGGGTCGCCGTGGATCTCTTCGGCGAGCCGCCGCGCCGCTGACGTACGGCGGCCGGGAATCAGCGGCGGATCAGCCGACGGGCCGTCGCCGCCGCGACCGCAGAGGTACGGGAGTCCACGCCCAGTTTGGCGTAGATGTGCACCAGGTGGGACTTCACCGTCGCCTGGCTCAGAAAGAGCCGCTTGCTGATCTGCAGGTTCGACAGGCCCTCGCCGACCAGCTGCAGGACTTCCAGCTCGCGCTTGGTCAGCGCCTCGGCCGGAGCCCGCATGCGGTCCATCAGCCGGTGGGCGACGGCCGGGGCGAGCGCCGACCGGCCGGCCGCCGCGGTGCGTACCGCCGCCGCCAGTTCCTCCGGCGGGGCGTCCTTCAGCAGATAGCCGGCGGCGCCCGCCTCGACCGCGGCCAGGATGTCGGCGTCCGTGTCGTACGTGGTGAGGATCAGGACCCGGGGCCCGTCCGGTTGTGCCGTGATGGCCGCGGTGGCCCGGGAGCCGTGCATGCCCGTGCCGAACTGGAGGTCCATGAGGACGACGTCGAACTCGCCGGTCGCGGCGAGCGCGACGGCCCGCTCGGCGGTGGCCGCCTCGGCGACCACACAGAAGTCGGGTTCGGAGTCGAGCACGGCCCGTAGCCCCGCCCGTACCACCGGGTGGTCGTCGGCGAGCAGCAGCCTGATGGGGGTGGTCATGCGGCGTCCTGTCCTGGCCGGCTGTCGGGGAGCGGAACGGGAAGCGGAAGGGTGAGGGCGACCGCCGTGCCCTGACCGGGCGCCGACTCGACACTGAGCGTGCCGCCCAGCGAACGGGCCCGCGACCGCATCGCCGGCAGTCCGAAGCCTCCGGTGTCGGCGTCCGTCACGGCCGGCCCGCGCCCCGGGGTGAAGCCGCGGCCGTCGTCGACGACGTCCAGCGACACCGAGGTGTCCATGAAGCTGAGAGTGATCTCCGCCCGCTGCGCCCCGGAGTGCCGCACCGTGTTGGCCAGCGCCGACTGGGCGGTACGCAGCAATGCCACCTCGTACGGGGTGGGCAGCTCCACCGGTGAGCCGCTGACCGCGAACTGCACCGTGAGGCCGGGGCCCGTGGTGCGGGACGAGAGGCGTTCCAGTGCGGCCGCCAGGGAGCCGTTCTCCAGATCGGGCGGCGACAGGGCGCGTACGAAGCGGCGGGCCTCGGCGAGATTGTCCTGCGCGGCCTCGCGGGCCCGGCGGACGTGCGCGGTGGCGGGGGCATCGGCGGACAGGGTGCGCTCGGCGGCGCGCAGCAGCAGCTGGATGCTGGACAGGCCCTGCGCCAGGGTGTCGTGGATCTCGCGGGCCAGCCGCTCACGTTCGGCCAGCGTGCCCGCGGTGCGTTCCGCCTCGGCCAGCTCCGCCCGGGTCGACATCAGCTCCTCGATGAGCTCGCGGCGCCGTTCGTTCTCCCGGAACAGCGCTTCGTACCCGAGAACCGTCGCGACCGCGACCGCCGCGCCGAGCACCGGACCGATGAAGGTGCCGGGCGTGACGGCCTGGCCGTGCAGCACGAAGCCGGCGATGGCGGCGGCAGCGGTGACCGCGACGGCCGGCAGGGCCCAGCGCGTCGGCAGCAGATGCAGCTGCAGGAAGTAGAGCGGGAACGCCACCCACAGGGCGTCGGGCGACAGGGCGAGCAGCACCAGCCAGACGGCGCCCAGCAGCGCCAGCCACGGGGCGGCCGCTCGGCTGTGCGGCTGTACGGCGGGGATGAGCGCGCCCGCCGCGTACACGGCGGCCATCACACAGGTGACCACGATGACGGCGGCGGTGTGCGGGGCGCCGTCACGGACGGCTTGTACCGCCGCAAGCGCGAGCAGCCCCACGAGCAGCGCGTGCAGGCACAGCCGCAGCGCGGCGGCGACCGGAGGGTGGGCACGGGAATTCATGATTCGTCCAGCGTAGACGGACGGCGCCCCCGCCCGGTCAATCGAAAGGTTGATGTCAGGCCCCACCGCCGAGCGATGTCTCCGAAGGCCGGCGTACCGAGACTGGGAGCATGTTCGTCGCATGGAGAGATCTCAGGTTCGCCAAGGGGCGGTTCGCGCTCATGGGCACGGTCGTGGTGCTGATCACGCTGCTCGTGGGCTTGCTGTCCGGCCTGACGGCCGGTCTGGCCCGGGAGAACACCTCGGCCGTCACAGGGCTCAACGCGGACCACCTCGCGTTCGCCGCCCCGCCCGACGGGCAGTCGGTGTCCTTCACCAACTCGACCGTCGGGGAGAGCACCTGGCAAAAGTGGGCGGAGCGGCCCGGCGTGAGCGGCGCGGAGCCGCTCGGCATCCGCACCCTCAACGCCGCCACCGTCGAGGGGGAGCACACGGCCGCCGTATCGGCGTTCGGCGTCGAGCCGGACGGGGGCCTGGCACCCATCGGTGGCGCGCGGGTCGGCACGGGGAAGGTGGTGCTGTCCGAACAGGCCGCCGACGACCTGGGCGCCGGGGCCGGAGACCGGCTGCGGCTGGGCGGCACCGAGGTGTCCGTCGTGGCGGTCGCGGGAGATGCCTCGTACAGCCATACGCCGGTCGTGTGGACCTCGCTCGACGACTGGCAGCGATTCGGGGCGGACGGCGACGGCCGGGCGCAGCACGCCACGGTGATCGCCCTGACCACCACCGCCGGCGCCGACCTCGCCGCAGGCGACAAGGCGGCGGGCACCAGCACGCTCTCCCTCGATGAGTCGCTCACCGCGATCGGCTCCTACCAGGCCGAGAACGGCTCGCTCCAGATGATGCGCGGCTTCCTCTTCGCCATCTCCGCCCTGGTCATCGGCGCCTTCTTCACCGTCTGGACGATCCAGCGCAGCGGTGATGTCGCCGTCCTCAAGGCGCTCGGCGCCTCCACCTCGTATCTGCTGCGCGACGCACTCGGGCAGGCCGTCGTGATGCTCGCCATCGGTACGGGGGTGGGCACCGCGCTCGCCTCGGGCATCGGTGCGCTGGTCAGCGGAGGGGCCGTGCCGTTCGTCCTCGACGCGGCGACCGTCCTGGTCCCGGCGGCCGTGATGATCGTCCTCGGCGCCGCCGGGGCGGCCCTGTCCATCCGGCGGATCACCGCCGTCGACCCGCTCACCGCACTCGGGAGTGCCCGATGACCCTCACCCTCGCCGATGTCACCCTCACCTACCCCGACGGCGACGGCCGGCTCACCGCCCTGGACCGCGTCTCGCTGGATGTGCCCGCCGGTTCGCTCACCGCGGTCGTCGGACCGTCCGGCTCCGGCAAGTCCAGTCTTCTGGCGGTGGCCGCGACCCTGGTCACCCCGGACGAGGGACAGGTCGTCGTCGCCGGTACGGACACCGCGGGCCTCGGCCGTGCGGAGAAGGCGGCCATGCGCCGCGAACGCATCGGCATCGTCTTCCAGCAGCCCAACCTGCTGCCGTCCCTCACCGCGGCCGAACAGCTCCAGGTGATGACCCATCTGTCGGGCGGCGCCGTACGCGGAGCCCGCGGCCGGGCGCTGGAGCTGCTGGACGCGGTCGGCCTCGCGGACAAGGCCGACCGCAGACCCCATCAGCTGTCGGGGGGACAGCGTCAGCGGATCAACATCGCCCGGGCTCTGATGAACGACCCGGCGGTGCTGCTCGTCGACGAACCGACCAGCGCACTCGACCACGAGCGGGGTGCGGCAGTGCTCGAGCTGCTGGTCAGGCTGACGACGGAGCGGTCGACGGCGACCGTGATGGTCACGCACGACCGGGCCCATCTGGACCGGGTGGACCGCACGGTCACGATGGACGACGGCCGTCTGACGGTGCCCGCACCGGCCTGGGGGGGGGGGGGGGGGGGGGGGGGGGGGGGGGGGGGGGGGGGCCCCCCCCCCCCCGCGGGCGCGCGCGGGTGCACGTCCAGGCAGGACGTCTTGT
>NZ_JBVJWD010000013.1:0-84234 GCF_055602785.1 Streptomyces sp. NPDC037301 | reverse complement strand
CCGCTCTGGCCCGGTGGAACCCCATTCGCGTGATGAGGTCGGCCCTTCGGCGTGGCCCAACCCCCCCCTGGTGGGGGGGGGGGGGGGGGGAGGGGGCCCCCCCCCCCCACACCTCTCAGCCGGTGGGACCGCTGCTGGCCAGCGCGTCGGAGAGGTCCTTCGCGGCCTGCTGCAGAATCGGCACGATCCGCTCCGTCGCCGCCTCCGTCACCCGGCCCGCCGGACCCGAGATCGAAATCGCGGCCGAGGTGGGGGAGTCGGGTACGGAGACCGCCAGACAGCGCACCCCGATCTCCTGCTCGTTGTCGTCGACCGCGTAGCCGACCCTGCGGACCTGCTCCAGTGCGTCGAGGAAGCCGTCAGGAGTGGTGATCGTCTTCTCGGTGGCGGCCGGCATCCCGGTACGGGCGAGCAGCGCCCGTACCTCCTCCGGGGGAGTGTGCGCCAGCAGCGCCTTGCCGACCCCCGTGGAGTGGGGGAGCACCCGGCGGCCCACCTCGGTGAACATGCGCATCGAGTGCTTGGACGGCACCTGCGCCACGTACACGATCTCGTCGCCGTCGAGCAGCGCCATGTTCGCGGTCTCGCCGGTCTCCTCGACCAGACGCGCGAGATACGGGCGGGCCCAGGTGCCGAGCAGCCGGGACGCGGACTCGCCGAGCCGGATCAGACGCGGGCCGAGCGCATAGCGCCGGTTCGGCTGCTGGCGCACATATCCGCAGATCACCAGCGTGCGCATCAGCCGGTGAATGGTCGGCAGCGGGAGTCCGCTGCTCGCGGAGAGTTCACTCAGCCCGACCTCGCCCCCCGCGTCCGCCATCCGCTCCAGCAGATCGAAGGCGCGCTCAAGGGACTGCACACCGCCGCTGGAAGCGGCGGGCTTGGAGTCGGATGTGCTGGCGTGGGACGGCGGCACGTCAACGGTCCTTTCGAGGCGGAAGAGCAAGGCAGCAGCCTACCGGGCGGTTCCCGATCGGCCCACTGCTCCGGGTGCGGCGTCCTGGCCGGTCAGAGCCTGTTTGTCCCGGTGTCTGCAGTCGGCGGGGCAGTTCTGCGGCGCCGTACTGGTCCCATGTTACGTTCCGCTCCCCGGAATCGGTCTTTTACTTTGTGGAAATCTCCAGTTGTGGGTGCGGGTGGTCCGCCGGCCGTCCGGCGGGGAAGGCGGGGTCTTGACGGGCCCGAATCCCGAGTGAAGACTCCTTCAACAGTTCGTTGAATTTGTCAGTGGTCGAAAGTCCGAAGTGAGGAGCACGGGTGTCCGGTGCGGACGTGGATCTGGTACTGCGCTCGACGCGTGTCGTCACCCCGGACGGGACGCGCCCCGCAGCCGTCGCCGTCGCCGACGGGAGAATCGACGCCGTCCTGCCGTACGGCACCGAGGTGCCGGCCGGTGCCCGGTCGGAGGACTTCGGTGACGACGTCCTGCTGCCCGGACTCGTCGACACCCATGTCCATGTGAACGACCCCGGCCGCACCGAGTGGGAAGGTTTCTCCACCGCCACCCGCGCCGCGGCGGCGGGTGGCATCACCACCCTGCTCGACATGCCGCTCAACTCCCTCCCGCCGACCACGACCGTCGGTCATCTGCGCACCAAGCAACAGGTGGCCGCCCCCAAGGCGCACATCGACACCGGATTCTGGGGCGGAGCCGTCCCGTCCAACGTCAAGGACCTGCGCCCGCTGTACGAGGCCGGGGTGTTCGGCTTCAAGTGCTTCCTCTCGCCCTCCGGCGTCGATGAGTTCCCGGAGCTCGACCAGGAGCAGCTGGCCAGGTCCATGGCCGAGATCGCAGGCTTCGGCGGGCTGCTGATCGTGCACGCCGAGGACCCGCGCCATCTGGCCTCCGCACCGCAGCGAAGCGGGCCCGCGTATGCCGACTTCCTCGCCTCCCGGCCCCGTGACGCCGAGAACACCGCGATCGAGGGGCTCATCGCGCACGCCAGGCGGCTGAACGCCCGGGTTCATGTGCTGCACCTCTCCTCCAGTGACGCGCTGCCGATGATCGCCGCCGCCAAGCGCGAGGGCGTACGGATCACCGTCGAGTCCTGTCCGCACTTCCTCACCCTCACCGCCGAGGAAGTCCCGGACAGTGCGACGGAGTTCAAGTGCTGCCCGCCGATCCGGGAGGCCGCCAACCAGGACGCGCTGTGGGACGGGCTGGCCGACGGGACGATCGACTGCATCGTCTCCGACCACTCGCCGTGCACCACCGACCTCAAGACGCCGGACTTCGCCTCCGCCTGGGGCGGCATCTCCTCTCTCCAGCTGGGGCTCCCCGCCATCTGGACCGAGGCCCGCAAGCGCGGCCACTCGCTCGACGACGTCGTCCGCTGGATGTCGGCCGCCCCCGCGGAGCTGGCCGGGCTCACCCGCAAGGGCGCCATCGAGGCCGGCCGCGACGCCGACTTCGCCGTCCTCGCCCCGGACGAGAGCTTCACCGTCGACCCCGCCGAGCTCTTCCACCGAAACCAGGTCACCGCCTACGCCGGCAGGACCCTGCACGGCGTCGTGAGATCGACTTGGCTGCGCGGCGTAAGGATCGTGGCGGACGGCACCGTCGCCGAACCCACCGGACGACTCCTCGAAAGGAACCACTGACCATGACGGCGACAGCCCGCTTCACCGGTGACGCGAGTCCGTACGGCGGCGGCGATCCGTACGCCGACTACCGCACCGCCGACTTCCCCTTCACCGACCTCGTCGACCTCGCCGACCGGCGGCTCGGCGCGGGAGTGATCGCCGCCAACGACGAGTTCTTCGCCGAGCGCGAGAATCTGCTGAAGCCGGAGCCCGCCGAGTTCGATCCCGAGCGCTTCGGTCACAAGGGCAAGATCATGGACGGCTGGGAGACCCGCCGCCGACGCGGCGCGGGCGCCGACCGGCCGCACCCCACGGACGAGGACCACGACTGGGCACTCGTACGGCTCGGCGCGCCCGGAGTCGTGCGCGGCATCATCGTCGACACCGCCCACTTCCGCGGCAACTACCCGCGGGCCGTCTCCGTCGAGGCGGCCCGCGTCCCCGGCTCCCCGTCGCCCGAAGAACTCCTCGCGCCCGGCGTGAAGTGGACAACGCTCGTACCGCGTACGGCCGTTGGCGGGCACGCAGTCAATGGTTTCGTCGTCGCGGCCGAGCGGCGTGTCACCCATCTGCGGGTCAATCAGCACCCCGATGGCGGGATCGCCCGACTCCGGGTGTACGGCGAGGTCGCCCCCGACCCCGCCTGGCTGGCCGCCCTCGGCACCTTTGATCTGGTCGCCCTGGAGAACGGCGGCACGGTCGAGGACGCGTCCGACCGCTTCTACTCCCCGGCCACCAACACCATCCAGCCGGGCAGGTCCCGCAAGATGGACGACGGCTGGGAGACCCGCCGCCGACGCGACAAGGGCAACGACTGGATCCGCTACCGGCTCGTCGAGCAGGCGGAGATCCGCGCCGTCGAGATCGACACCGCGTATCTGAAGGGCAACTCGGCAGGCTGGGCGAGCCTTTCCGCATGCGACGGGGAGAGCGGCGAGTGGACCGAGGTGCTGCCCCGGACCCGGCTGCAGCCCGACACGAACCACCGCTTCGTCCTGCCGGAGGCGGTGCGCGCCACGCACATCCGGATCGACATCTTCCCCGACGGCGGCATCTCCCGGCTGCGGCTGTTCGGCTCACCGACACAGGAGGGTGCCACGCGACTGGCCGCGCGCCACCGCGAGCTCGACGGTTAGAGTCTCCGGATCCATCCGGGTGTGCCCCATCAGTCCGCATCCAAGGCATATGGGACCCTAGGGGCATGATCTTCATCGCCGTCAAATTCACCGTCCACAGCGCCGACCGCGACAACTGGCTCCCGGCCGTCGAGGACTTCACCCTCGCCACCCGGAAGGAGCCCGGCAATGTGTTCTTCGAGTGGTCGTACAGCGTCGAGAACCCGGACCAGTTCGTCCTGCTGGAGGCCTTCGCCTCCCCCGAGGCCGGGGAGGCCCATGTGAAGTCGCAGCACTTCGCCGCGGCGATGGACACGATGGCGGATCTCGTCGCCCAGACTCCGGAGATCATCAACGTCGAGGTGCCGGGTGAGGGTTGGTCCCGGATGGCGGAGCTCACCCCGCGCTCGCGGTGATCCGCACGTCGTCGTGTCCGTGCCGAGTGACGCGGACACGACGGCACGGACACACTCCGACGCGACAGGCCCCTCAGAACTCCTCGTGGACCTCGGGATCCCCGCCGAACCGCTGCCGCGGCCCGGCCGAGATGCGAGCCAGCTCGTCCGCCGTCAGCTCGAACCCGAACAGGTCCAGGTTCTCGCGCTGCCGTCCCGGATCGGCCGACTTGGGGATCGGTACTGCACCGAGCTGGGTGTGCCAGCGCAGCACGGCCTGAGCGGGCGTCACACCATGCGCGCCGGCGACGGCGACCAGCTCCGGGGCGGCCAGCAGATCGCGCCCGCGGCCGAGCGGACTCCAGCTCTCCGTGACGATGCCCTTGGCGGCGTGCGCGGACCGCAGTTCGTCCTGCGGCAGGCGCGGGTGCATCTCGATCTGGTTGACGGCCGGCAGCACCCCCGTCTCCTGCTCCAGCCGGTCGATCTGGGCCGCGGTGAAGTTGGAGACGCCGATCGAGCGCACCAGACCGTCCTCACGGAGCCGGATCAGCGCCTTCCAGGTGTCGACGTACCGATCGAGCCGGGGCAACGGCCAGTGGATGAGATACAGATCCACGTACTCCAGCCCGAGATTGCGCCGCGACTCCTCGAACGACGCCAGCGTCGGCTCGTAGCCGTGATGCCGGCCCGGGACCTTGGTGGTGACGAAGACATCCTCCCTCCGCACGCCGCTGCGGGCGATCCCGCGTCCGGTACCGGTCTCGTTGCGGTAGCTCAGTGCGGTGTCGACGAGCCGGTAGCCGAGGCCCAGGGCCCCGGCGACGGCCTTCTCCGCAGCGTCGTCGCCCAACGGCCAGGTGCCGAGCCCGACGGCGGGAATGGCGCGGCCGTCGTTCAGGGTGTGAACCGGGGTCTCGGTCATGATCTCCCTTTTCGTCCGGAAACCTCACTGGCCAGGGTAGGGCGGACCGGGGCGCGAGACACGGACCGTGCGGGTGAGCCCGGCTCACAGCCCCACGAGACCTGCGCAGTTGGGTGATGACCTCGCCGCCCCGGCCGTGGCCGTAGCCCCGCCGGATCGGGCCGAGGACCGGGAGACCGGCCGGCGGGTTGCCGCTGCGAAGCAGGGTCAAGCGGTGTGGCCCCCGTCCACCGTCACCTCCGTACCCGTGATGTACGCCGCCTCGTCACTGGCCAAGTAGGCGATCAGGGAAGCCACTTCGTCCACGGTGCCGAACCGGTCCAGTGCGGTCGCGGACAGCTGTCCGGCGGCGAGCGGGCCGTCGGCCGGGTTGAGGTCCGTGTCGACCGGACCCGGCTGGACCAGGTTGACCGTGATGCCGCGCGGGCCGAGTTCGCGGGCGAGCGGCTTGGTCAGGCCGGCCAGCGCCGACTTGCTCATCGTGTAGAGGGTGGAGCCGGGACCGCCCGCGTGCCGGCTGAGAGCCGTGCCGAGGGAAATGATGCGGCCACCGTTCCCCATCAGCCCCGCCGCCGCGCGGCAGGCCAGGAAGACCGCCCGTACGTTGACCGCGAGCACCCGGTCGACGTCGGCGGGGGTGAGGGTTTCGATGGGGCCGAGGACGCCGATGCCCGCGTTGTTGACCAGGATGTCGAGCCGGCCGAGCGCGTCAGCGGCACGGCGCACGGCCGCCGGAACGGCATCCGGGTCGCCCGAGTCGGCGCGCAGGGCGATTCCGTGGCGGCCGTACGACTGGATCTTCTTGACGACCGCCTGCGCGCCGTCCTCGTTCCGCACGTATGTCAGCGCCACATCGGCGCCGTCCCGGGCCAGCCGCAGGGCGGTCGCGGCACCGATGCCCCGGCTGCCGCCGGTGACGAGTGCGGCCCTGTTCGAGCCGGTGGTCGTGGTGGCGCTGGTCGTGGTCATGGTGGGTCTCCTGGTCCGTGAGGCAGGGTCCTGTGCGGCGTCGGGTCTTTCGACGCCCGGGTCTTTCGACATGGACAAGGAAAGATCTTCTGCGCGGCGGAAACCGGCGGGAATCGGACGCCCACCCCGATGCGCCCGGGAGCGGGGGTTGCGAACTGCGGTCGGTTTGCTGCGTTGTGTTGTAGTGAGTGAAGGGGGGAGCGATCGATTTCCGCACCAGGAGAAGGACCATGGCGAAGCTGACTCTCACCACATTTCTCTCGCTCGACGGCGTCATGCAGGCGCCGGGCGGCCCCGACGAGGACACCAGCGGCGGGTTCGAGTACGGCGGCTGGCTCGTACCGTTCGCGGACGAGGGCATGGGGCAGTTCATGACCGAGGTGTTCGACCGGTGCGCCGCGTTTCTGCTGGGCCGCCGTACGTACGACATCTTCGCCGCGCACTGGCCCAAGGTGACCGACCCCGACGACCCCGTCGCCGGCCGCCTCAACCGGTACCCCAAGTACGTCGTCTCGACCACCCTGGAGAAGGCGGACTGGCAGAACACGACCGTCATCTCCACCGACGTCGTCGAGGAGGTCGCCCGGATCAAGGAGCGGACGGATGGCGGCGAACTCCAGATCCACGGCAGTGGCGCCCTCGCCCGGTCCCTGATGGCGCATGACCTGATCGACGAGTACAACCTCCTCGTCCACCCGGTCGTGCTCGGCCGGGGCCGTCGGCTCTTCCCGGACGGCGGGCTGCCGACCGCCTTCGAACAGACCGAGGCGCGCACGACCCCCAACGGCATCTCGATCCACACCTACCGGCCCACCGGAGGCGCACAGTTCGGATCCTTCGCCCTCGACGAGTGAGATCGAGTGAGCCGATCGGGTCCGCGCCGAGCGGACGCTGCTTCCACCGGGACGGAACGCCTCCCGCACCCCGCGCAGCGGCGGCGAAACCGTGGCGCCGGATGCGCACGGGACGCCGTCCCGTGCGGCGCGGCGTCCGCCTTTCTGCCCATCAGCCGGAGGCGTAGCGCATCGCCAGCGCGCGTACTGTCGCGGCGAGCGCGGCCCTCAATTCGGGTGGGCCCAGTACCTCGACATCCTCGCCCAGGGCCAGGAACACGCCGTGGGCATGATCGAGCGACTCGACGGGCAGCGCCGCACGGATCCAGCCGTCCGGATCCGGCGTTCCGCTGTCGGCCAGTGCCCGGGCCGCCGCCCCCATGAGGCGTGACGCGGCGTGCGGTGCGATGCGTACCAGTGCCTCCGCCCTATGGAGACGGGCGTGGAAGCCCGCCTGATGGCGCTCCCAGTGTCCGGCAAGGTCGAAGTTCTCGGGAGGGGTGAACTTCTCGTCGAGGACGGTGAGCCGGAGGATCTGGTCGACCCGGTACGTACGCGGTCCCGGCCCGGCGACGACGTACCAGCGTCCTGCCTTGAGTACCAGCCCGTACGGCTCCAGCCGCCGGTCGATATCGGTCGGCTGCTGCCAGCGGCGATAGCGGACGTCGAGGACCCGGCTGTGCCACACCGCGTCGGCGACCTGCTGGAGGTACGGGGTCTCCTCGTCCTGCGCGTACCAGCCGGGCGCGTCGAGATGGAAGCGGGCGCGCATCCGGTCGGCCTGCTCGCGGAGTTCGGGCGGCAGCGCCGCGCGCAGTTTGAGCTGGGCCGCCGCTAGGGGCGCGCCGAGACCGAGATCCGCCGCGGGCCCGGGGATGCCGGACAGGAAGAGGGCCTCCGCCTCGCCCGCGCTGAGCCCGGTCAGCCGCGTGCGGTAGCCCGCGAGCAGCTGGTAGCCGCCAGAGTGCCCGGCATCCCCGTACAGCGGAACGCCCGCCGCGTGCAGCGATTCGATGTCGCGGTAGACGGTCCGCACGGACACCGCCAGCTCCGCCGCGAGCTGTGCGGCGGTCATTCGGCCCCGGGTCTGGAGCAGCAGGACGATCGAGAGGAGTCGGCTGGACTTCACTGACACAAGGTGTCAGTGAAGTCCGTCTACGGTCCAGCCATGGCCTTGGAGGAAGACCCGGCCGGGATCGATTTCCGGGACGAGGAGGGGTAGCCGCTGCCCCTCCCGCCGGCCCCCTCCCACCGACCTTTTCCGACGAACCTCAGGAGACCTCTCATGAACGACTTCGACTTCCTCGCCGGCACGTGGGACGTCACCAACCGCCGGCGGACCGACTTCCTCGACGAGACGAGTGCGTGGGAGGAGTTCCCCGCCGTCAGTCACGCCTCGCGTCACTTCGACGGCGGGGCGAGCTTCGACGAGATCGACTTCCTGGAGCAGGGGCACTGCGGGCTCACCCTGCGGCTGTACGACCCCGAGCGGGAGCAGTGGTCCCTGTACTGGTCGAGCAGCCGCACCGGAGCGCTGTTCCCGCCGGTCGTGGGCCGGTTCGAGGACGGCCGGGGCGAGTTCTACGGAGACGACACGTACGACGGAAAGCAGGTCCGGGTGCGGTTCATCTGGTCGGGGATCACTGCGGATTCGGCCCGCTGGGAGCAGGCGTTCTCCTTGGATGACGGCGAGAGCTGGCTGACCAACTGGATCATGGAGCTGGCGCGCCGCTGACACCGACGGCGTAGCACGGGACGACGGATGGGACGGGTATTCCCCGGGCCGGGCACTGCCCGGTACGTTGATCGTTCCGCGTGCGAGCCGTCGAGGTCTCCACAGCGTTCCCGCATCATTCCCGCCGTGGAGAGCCAGGAGGCCGGCGGCCGCCTCGACCACGGTCCGGAGCCGGACGGGGGCTTCGGCATCTGGGCCTGGCTGCCGTGGTCGCCCTGATCGCCGGACGGTCCGGGGCGGACGCAAGGATTCCCGGCGCATCCGGTGTCCGGACCTGACCACGGTTGGCGTCATGACCGCCCCGACCCCCATGGGTCCCGTGGCGCAGCCCGTCCGGCTGCTCATCGTCGACGACGACCCGCTCGTACGGGCCGGTCTCACTCTCATGCTCGGCGGCGCCGGCGACATCGACATCGTGGGGGAGGCGGCCGACGGCTCCGAGGTCGCGGATCTCGTCGACCGGCTCCGCCCCGATGTGGTGCTGATGGACATCCAGATGCCGACCATGGACGGGCTGACGGCTACGGAGGCACTGCGGACCCGTCCCGATGCTCCGGAGATCATCGTCCTGACGACGTTCCACGCCGACGAACAGGTGCTGCGGGCCATCCGCGCCGGAGCCGTCGGCTTTGTCCTGAAGGACACCCCTCCGGACCGGATCGTCGACTCGGTGCGGCGGGTGGCGGCCGGTGATCCGGTGCTGTCGCCGGCGGTTACCCGCAGGCTCATGGCCCGCGCCGCCGGGACCGGGCCCGGCGGCGGCCGGGACGGCCGGGTGGACCGCGCCGACCGGGCACGACGGCGGATCGCCGCGCTCGCCGACCGGGAACGCGAGGTCGCGATCGCCGTCGGACGCGGCCGCTCCAACGCCGAGAACGCCGCCACGCTCTATCTGAGCGTGGCGACCGTCAAGACGCAGGTGTCCTGGATCCTGGCCAAATTCGATTTCAACAACCGTGTCCAGATCGCGCTGTTGGTGCACGACGCGGGCCTGCTGGACGACGACGGCGCAGGCCCGGCGGCATAGGCTGAACCGGTCGATCGCGAGTGATCGAGCCGATCAGACCGGGAGGGGCGATCCCATGTCCGATGCCAGCAGCCACGTCGATGTCGATCTGCGCGGGGTCAAGGACTTCACCGCGAATCCCTATCCGTACTACGAGAAGCTGCGTGCCGCAGGTCCCGTGCACACCATCCGTACCGACGAATTCGAGCGGATCTGGCTCGTGGTCGGGTACGGCGAGGGCCGCGCGGCCCTCGCCGACCAGCGGTTCGGCAAGGAGTGGCAGGGGCTGGTGGACCGCCCCGAGGGGAACGATCCGATCTTCGCCAACATGCTGGAGCTGGACGCACCCCATCACACCCGGCTGCGCAAGCTCGTCACCCGGGAGTTCACCGCACGCCGGGTCGAGGCCCTGCGCCCGCGTGTCCAGCAGATCACCGACGGGCTCCTCGACGCGATGGTGCCCGCCGGGCGCGCCGATCTCGTGGACGCGCTCGCCTTCCCGCTGCCGATGACCGTCATCTGCGAACTGATCGGTGTGCCGGACCTGGACCGGAACACCTTCCGCAAACTGTCGAACGACGTCGTCACCCCGGCCACGCCGGAGCAGGAGCGCGAGGCGGTGACCGCCATGGGCGTGTACCTCGCCGAGCTCATCGAGGACAAGCGGTGCTCGCCGGGTGAGGACCTGATGAGCGCCCTGGTCAGGACACGCGACGAGGAGGGGGACGGGTTGTCGCCCGACGAGCTCGTGGGCATGGCCTTCCTGCTGCTTGTCGCCGGCCATGAGACCACGGTCAACCTGATCTCCAACGGAGTACGGGCACTGCTTCACCACCCGGACCAACTGGCCGCACTTCGCGCGGACTTCGGCCTGATCGACGGCGCGGTCGAGGAGATGCTGCGCTATGACGGACCGGTGGAGACCGCCACGTTCCGCTTCCCCCGCGAACCGGTCGAGATCGGGCAGAGGGTCATTCCGGCGGGCGAGCCGGTTCTGATCTCCCTGGCGGGCGCCGACCGCGACCCCGGCCGCTACTCGGAACCGGACCGCTTCGACATCCGCCGCGACACCCAGGGGCATCTGGCCTTCGGGCACGGCCTGCACTTCTGTCTGGGTGCGCCGCTGGCCCGGATGGAGGGCCGGATCGCGATCCGTACGCTGCTGGAGCGGTGCCCCGGTCTCGAACTGGACGCGGACGCGGGGGAGCCGGACTGGCTCCCGGGGATGCTGATCCGTGGGGTCCGCGAGCTGCCCGTCCGCTGGTGAGGTAAGAAGCTCTGTCATGACCGGACTTGATTTGCAGATGGCACAGAAGGTCCTCGACAGCCAGCCGTTCAGCGGGCTCGTCGGGGCGCGGATCACCGCCTTCGGGGACGGCGCCGCCACACTCGAGGTGGACATCCGTCAGGAACTCCAGCAGCAGAACGGCTTTCTGCACGGCGGAGTCCTGGCCTACGCCGCCGACAACTCGATCACCTTCGCCGCCGGGACGACCCTCGGCCCGGCCGTGCTGACCGGCGGTTTCTCCATCCAGTACATACGGCCCGCCACCGGCCGCACGCTCATCGCCCACGCCGATGTCGTGCACACCGGCCGCCGTCAGGCCGTGGTCCGCTGCGAGCTGTTCGCCGCGGGGGAGGACGGAGCGAAGACGCTCTGCGCGGTCGCCCAGGGGACCGTGCTGTCCGCCGCACCGTCCTGAAGCGCCCTGACCGCGCCCCCGGCGGCCGGTCAGCGGCAGTTCATCCGGCGGCGCGGGCGCCGGACCGGACGGCTGCTCCGTCGGCGATCTCCGCGATCCGCACGGGGCGCCGCTCCCGGCGGGACACCTCGCACGCCTCCGCGATCAGCAGCGCGTACCACGCTTCCCGCCCGTCGCACGGATTGGGCAGCTCGCCCCGCACCACCCGTACGAACGCGTCCAGTTCCGCCTCGTACGCCGGGGCGAACCGCTCCAGGAAGCCCGGCCAGGGGCTGAGCGGCGCGGCGGGGCCCTGCGGCTCCGCCGAGGTGACCGGCGTTCGGTCGTCCAGGCCGACCGTGATCTGGTCCAGTTCGCCGGCCAGTTCCATCCTTACGTCATAACCGGCGCCGTTGCAGCGGGTGGCCGTCGCCGTGGCCAGGGTGCCGTCGTCGAGGGTCAGCAGGGCCGCTGCCGTGTCCACGTCGCCGGCCGCCCGGAACATCTCGGGCCCGGCATCCGATCCGGTGGCGTACACCTCGGTCACCTCGCGGCCCGTCACCCATCGCAGCATGTCGAAGTCATGGACCAGACAGTCCCGGTACAGCCCCCCGGAGAGCGGCAGATACGCTGCGGGCGGCGGTGCGGGGTCCATGGTCATCGCCCGTACGGTGTGCAGCCTGCCCAGCGCCCCTGCCCGCACAGCGGCGCGCGCCGCTGCGTACCCCGCGTCGAACCTGCGCATGAAGCCCAGTTGGAGGACGCTTCCCGCCCGGTCGACCTCGCACAGCGCGCTCAGTGTCCCCGGCAGGTCCAGTGCGATCGGCTTCTCGCAGAACGCGGGCAGTCCCGCCCGTGCGGCCCGCCCGATCAGTTCCGCGTGCGCCGCAGTGGCCGAGGCGATCACCACGGCGTCCACCCCCGCGCCGAACATCTCGGCGGCGCTGACCGCGGTCGTCGCGCCGACGTGGTCCGCGACCTCGGCAGCCCGCGCCCGGTCGGTGTCCGTCACCACCAGGGCGTCCACCTCGGGATGGCGGGCCAGCACGCCCGCGTGGAAGGAACCGATCCGGCCGGTGCCGATGAGTCCGATACGCATGGACCCAACGTGCCGCCCACCGACTGCTCTGTCAACTATATGTCCTGACAAATTGAGGTTTGTTCGGTGTTCATGCTGTCCGGACAACAGAACGACCTGACTACCGGAAGTTCTGACGTGAGGGATACCCTCCACGCGTGCCCAAACCCACCACCGACCCGGCCGCACTTGAACTCGGTGTGGACCGCTCCAGTCCGGTTCCCCTCTACTACCAGCTGGCCCAGCAGCTGGAAGCGGCCATCGAGCAGGGCCGGCTCGCCCCCGGCAGCCTCCTCGGCAACGAGATCGAACTCGCGGCCCGGCTCGGCCTGTCCCGGCCCACCGTCCGCCAGGCCATCCAGTCACTGGTCGACAAGGGGCTGATGGTCCGTCGCCGCGGCGTCGGCACCCAGGTCGTGCACAGCAGGGTCAGGCGCCCGCTCGAACTGAGCAGCCTGTACGACGACCTGGAGGCCGCGGGCGGGCACCCCACGACCCGTGTCCTGCGCAACACCGTCGAGCCCGCCGACGCCTCGGTCGCCGACGCACTCGCAGTCGCGGAGGGCACCGACGTACACCTCGTCGAGCGGCTGCGGTACGCGCACGACGAACCGCTGGCACTCCTGCGCAACCACCTGCCCCTCGGGATCGTCGACCTGGGCACCGAACGGCTGGAAACCACCGGCCTCTACCGGATGATGCGTGGCGCGGGCATCACCCTGCACAGCGCCCGCCAGACTGTCGGCGCCCGGCTCGCCACCGCCGACGAGGCGGCCTCACTCGCCGAGGCCGAGGGGGCCGCGCTGCTGACGATGGAGCGCACCACCTTCGACGACACCGGGCGGGCGGTCGAGTTCGGCTCCCACATCTACCGGGCCTCGCGCTACTCCTTCGATTTCCAGCTGCTCGTACGGTGACGACGGCCACGGGGCCCGTTGACGTCCAAGGCGCCCACCGCTAGAACTGCCGCCAGCCGCATTCGGGCGGCGGGGAGAGAGGGCGGACCCACGATGCGCAGCTTTCGCAAGTCGGCAATCCTGATCGCCACGGCCACCATCGGCATCGGCCTCACCGTCACCGGATGCAGCGGCTCCGGCGGCAAGAGCGCAGAGGAGAAGCCCCAGGACGCAAGCGGCAGCGGGGGCAAGGCGGTCTCCACTCCCCGGATGAAGATCGCGATGGTCACGCACTCCGGGGAGGGCGACACCTTCTGGGACATCGTGCAGAGCGGCGCGAAGCAGGCGGCGGCCAAGGACAACGTCGAGTTCCTGTACTCGGCGAACAAGGAGGGCAAGGAACAGGCCCAGCTCGTCCAGGCAGCCATTGACCAGAAGGTCGACGGCATCGTTGTCACCCTCGCCAAGCCGGAAGCGGTCACGGACGTCGTCGCCAAGGCCGTGAAGGCCGGCATACCCGTCGTGACCATCAACTCGGGCGCGCAGTTCTCCAAGGAGATCGGCGCGCTCGGGCACATCGGGCAGGACGAGAAGGTCGCGGGTGAGGCCGTCGGCGAGGAGCTCGACGCGCGGGGCCGCAAGAAGGCCGTCTGCGTCATCCACGAGCAGGGCAATGTGTCGCTGGAGGAGCGCTGCGCTGGTGTGCGCAAGACCTTCAGGGGCACCGTCGAGAACCTCAATGTGGAGGGCACCAACATGCCCGCCTCCACCTCCTCGATCGAAGCGAAGCTCCAGGCCGACAAGGGCATCGACGCGATCGTCACCCTGGGCGCACCCTTCGCCGCCGCCTCCGTCAAGGCCAAGGAGGGCTCCGGCAGCAGGGCGGAGGTCGACACATTCGATCTGAACGCCGAGGTCGTCAAGCGGCTGAAGGCCGATGAGGTCGGCTTCGCCGTCGACCAGCAGCCCTACCTCCAGGGCTATCTCGCCATCGACGAACTGTGGCTGAACAAGACCAACGGAAACGTCATCGGCGGCGGAAAGCCGGTGCTCACCGGCCCGGCGATCGTCACCGCCGACGACGTGCCGCAGCTGGAGGAATACACCGCGCGCGGCACCCGATGACCGTCCCGCGCGCCGCTGTGCACACCCGGTGCCGACACACGTGCCCCGCCCCTGCCGGGCGGCGCCGTCGGCGGCTCGGGGATACTTGGCCAGCCGGGCAGGGTGTGAATCGTCCCCGGCCCCACCAAGCAGCACAGCGAGCAGCACAAGAAGGGCACGGCGTCGTGGCAAGGGTTCGGACAGGGGTACGTGCGATGGGCGCCGTGCTTGCGGCGGTGCTCGGGGCTTCCCTCGTGGGATGCAGCAGCACCGGTGGCAAGCGGGCGGAGGAGCGCGCGGCCCAGGCCGCCGCCGAGGGCCGGTCCGCGGTGAACACGCCCCGCTGGACCTTCGCCATGGTCACCCACTCGGGCGACGGCGACACCTTCTGGGACATCGTCCAGCGGGGCGCCGAGCAGGCGGCCGTCAAGGACAACATCAAGTTCCTGTACTCGCACAACGACGAGGCGCAGCAGCAGGCCCAGCTCGTCCAGGCCGCCATCGACCAGAAGGTCGACGGGCTGATCGTCACGCTCGCCAAGCCCGACGCGATGAAGGACGTCGTCGCCAAGGCCACCAAGGCCGGTATCCCGGTGATCACGGTGAATTCGGGCTCCGCGGAGTCCAAGCAGTTCGGCGCGCTCACGCATATCGGCCAGGACGAGTCGATCGCGGGTGAGGCCGTGGGCGACGAGCTCAACGCGCGGGGCCGCAAGAAGGCACTGTGCATCCTGCACGAGCAGGGCAACGTCGGCCACGAGCAGCGCTGCGCCGGAGCGAAGAAGACGTTCGACGGGCAGATGCAGAACCTGTACGTCGAAGGCACCAACATGCCCGACGTCCAGGCGTCCATCGAGGCCAAGCTCCAGGCCGACAAGAACATCGACGCGGTCGTCACCCTCGGGGCGCCGTTCGCGGACGCCGCCGTCAAGGCGAAGAAGACCGCGGGCAGCAAGGCCGAGATCGACACCTTCGACCTGAACGCCAAGGTCGCCGCGGCGCTCCAGGACAAGACCCTCGGCTTCGCGGTCGACCAGCAGCCCTACCTCCAGGGGTACGAGGCCGTGGACCTGCTCTGGCTGTACCGCTTCAACGGCAATGTGCTCGGCGGCGGGCGCCCGGTCCTCACCGGCCCGCAGATCATCACCTCGAAGGACGCCGCCGAGCTGGCGCAATACACGAAGCGGGGGACCCGATGAGCACGGTTGCAGGGCCGTCGGCCCCGGCCGGGGCCGACGAGCGGCTGCTGCGCACCTCGCCGCTGCGCAAACTGCTGGGCCGCCCCGAGCTCGGCTCGGTGGTCGGTGCCGCGGCCGTCTTCATCTTCTTCTCGATCGTCGCCGACAGCTTTCTGCGTGCCTCCAGCTTCGGCACGGTGCTGTACGCGGCCTCCACCATCGGGATCATGGCCGCGCCCGTGGCGCTGCTGATGATCGGCGGCGAGTTCGACCTCTCCGCCGGTGTGCTGGTCACCAGTTCCGCGCTGATCTCGTCGATGTTCAGCTATCAGATGACGGCCAACGTCTGGGTCGGCGTCTTTGTGTCGCTGCTGGTCACGCTGGCCATCGGGGCGTTCAACGGCTTCATGCTGACCCGTACCAAACTGCCGAGCTTCATCATCACGCTCGGTACGTTCCTGATGCTGACCGGCCTCAATCTGGGCTTCACCAAGCTGATCAGCGGGACCGTGTCGACGAAGTCCATCGCCGACATGGAGGGCTTCGACTCGGCCCGGCAGGTCTTCGCCTCGCAGTGGACCATCGGCGGCGTCGAGCTGAAGGTCACCATTCTGTGGTGGGCCGTGCTCGTCGCGATCGCCACCTGGATCCTGCTCCGCACCCGCTTCGGCAACTGGATCTTCGCGGTCGGCGGCGAGGCCGACGCGGCCCGCGCGGTCGGCGTCCCGGTGATCCGTACCAAGATCGGGCTCTACCTCGCAGTCGCCTTCGCCGCCTGGGTCTCCGGGCAGCATCTGCTGTTCTCGTTCGACGTGGTGCAGTCCGGCGAGGGCGTCGGCAACGAGCTGATCTACATCATCGCGGCCGTCATCGGCGGCTGTCTGATCACCGGCGGCTACGGCTCCGCCATCGGCTCCGCGGTCGGTGCCTTCATCTTCGGCATGACCAGCAAGGGCATCGTGTACGCGGAGTGGAACCCGGACTGGTTCAAGTTCTTCCTCGGAGCCATGCTGCTCCTGGCCACCCTGCTGAACGCATGGGTACGCAAGCGCGCGGAGGCGACGAAATGACGGCCCCCCAGGCACCGGCCGACCGGGAGACGTCCCACCGGGCGCTCGTCGAGCTGGATCACGTCAGCAAGTTCTACGGCAACATCAAGGCCCTGACGGACGTCTCGCTGGAGGTGCACGCGGGGGAGATCTCCTGCGTCCTCGGTGACAACGGCGCCGGCAAGTCCACCCTGATCAAGATCATCGCGGGGCTGCACCGGCACGACGCGGGGACCTTCCTCATCGAGGGCGAGGAGACCACCCTCGCCAACCCGCGCGACGCCCTCGACCGCGGCATCGCCACGGTCTACCAGGACCTGGCCGTCGTCCCCCTGATGCCGGTCTGGCGGAACTTCTTCCTCGGCTCCGAGCCGACCACCGGCGCGGGCCCCTTCAAGCGCCTCGACGTGCGGCTGATGCGCGAGACGACCCGCTCCGAGCTGCTGCGCATGGGCATCGACCTGCGCGACGTCGACCAGCCGATCGGCACGCTCTCCGGCGGTGAGCGCCAGTGCGTCGCCATCGCGCGGGCCGTCTACTTCGGCGCCAAGGTCCTCGTCCTGGACGAGCCCACCGCCGCTCTCGGCGTCAAGCAGTCCGGGGTCGTCCTCAAGTACGTCGCGGCCGCCCGCGACGCGGGGCTCGGCGTGGTCCTCATCACGCACAACCCGCACCACGCGTATCTCGTCGGTGACCGGTTCGTCCTGCTCAAGCGGGGCGCCATGTCCGGCAGTCACACCAAGGCGAACATCACTCTGGACGAGCTGACCCGCCAGATGGCGGGCGGCAGCGAGCTGGAGGAGCTCAGCCACGAGCTGGAGCGGGCCCCGGGTCCGGCCCATCTGGGCGGCCACCCGGTCGCCGACGACCCCCAGTAGTCCCGGGCCGGTACCGGCCCTCAAGGGCCCGGTCCGCCAGCCGCAGTGCCCCGGCAGTGGCAGAATCGAGCCCGACGGGCGCAGTCCGCCGCCGGGAGCACCGCCCCCGGCCCCCCAGACCCCGCAGGGACGATGAGCACGTACCGCGACTTCACACACCGCGGCTCCGCCCGCGCCACCGTCCTGCGGACCGTAGGCACCCGGGAGCGGCGCTCGCACCTCACGGCGCCGCGGGTACCCACCGTCGGCATCGACATCGGGGGCACGAAGGTGATGGCCGGCGTCGTCGACGCCGACGGCAACATCCTGGAGCAGCTGCGCACCGAGACGCCGGACAAGTCCAAGAGCCCCAAGGTCGTCGAGGACACCATCGTCGAGCTGGTCCTGGACCTCTCCGACCGGCACGATGTGCACGCCGTCGGCATCGGGGCGGCCGGATGGGTCGACGCGGACCGCTCCAAGGTGCTCTTCGCCCCGCACCTCGCCTGGCGCGACGAACCACTGCGCGACGCCCTCGCCTCCCGCCTCGTCGTCCCCGTCATGGTCGACAACGACGCCAACACCGCCGCCTGGGCGGAGTGGCGCTTCGGAGCGGGCCGCGGCGAGGACCATCTCGTCATGATCACGCTCGGCACCGGCATCGGCGGCGCGATCCTGGAGGACGGTCAGGTCAAGCGCGGCAAGTACGGCGTCGCCGGTGAATTCGGCCACATGCAGGTGGTGCCCGGCGGGCACCGCTGCCCCTGCGGGAACCGCGGCTGCTGGGAGCAGTACAGCTCCGGCAACGCCCTGGTCCGCGAGGCCAAGGAGCTGGCCGCGGCCGACTCCCCGGTGGCGCACGGCATCATCGAGCGGGTCAAGGGGAACATCCCCGACATCACCGGGCCCCTCATCACCGAACTGGCCCGCGAGGGCGATGCGATGTGCGTCGAACTCCTCCAGGACATCGGCCAGTGGCTCGGCGTCGGCATCGCCAATCTGGCCGCCGCGCTCGACCCCTCCTGCTTCGTCATCGGAGGCGGCGTCAGCGCCGCCGACGACCTCTTGATCGGCCCCGCCAGGGATGCCTTCAAGCGCCACCTCACCGGCCGTGGCTACCGCCCCGAGGCCCGGATCGCAAAGGCGCAGCTCGGCCCGGAGGCAGGTATGGTCGGCGCCGCAGACCTGGCCAGGCTGGTGGCCCGCAGATTCCGCCGTACCAACCGTCGCCGCGTCGAGCGGTACGAGCGGTACGCGCAGATCTACGACCAGGCCGCGAGCACCATCCGTAACACGCGCAACACTCGCACCTCCTAGGGACCTCCACAGACATGACCGCAGCCGAGCACCCCGTCCTGCCGCGCCAGTCCTCGCCGCCCGACGACGACAAGCCGCCGCAGGACCGGCGCCGGGTGATCCGCCGCCGCCTGATCACGGCGACGATCATCGTGCTGCTCATCGGCATTCCGGCCGGCTACCTGCTGATCTCCGCGGGGCAGAGCCGCCGCTCCGGCCAGAACAAGGAGGCCGAGGCCTCCGCACAAGGGCTCAGGGAGGGGTGGCCGTCCCGGATGCAGCGCCGGATCTTCGAGCTGCCGATGCCCGGCAACGCCCTGGACGTGCAGTACTACGAGACCAACAACTGGAAGGCCAGCCGGCTGTACGTGGAGTTCCGTACCACGTCCGCCGGGCTCGACCGGTTCCTGAGCCGGATGGGCAGCGGCCGCGCCGCCCTGGAGACCGGCAAGGTCAGCATCGGCGACCGTGACCAGGAGGTCACGGGCTGGAGCTTCGGCCCCGGTGTCGAGTGGGCGGGCACCACGCACACCAACAAGGACCCGCGACCCACCCAGGACATCACCGTCGACATGTCCGATCCGATGAACCCTGTCGTATATGTCGCATCTGCGGCGACCCCCTGACCGGAAGCCGACAGACCGCTCACCGACCTGGAGCAAGTGAGCGACGCCAGTGACATGAATACCCCGCAGCCCGTACCGGTTCCGCAGACCGCGCGTGTCCCGCAGACCGCACATTGCAGGGGCCGCCGGCACCTGCCGCCCCGCAGCCGGCGCACCAGGGGCAGCCGGTCGATGGCTCCGAGGACGCCCCGTCCTCGTCATCGGCCCGTCGCGAGCGCGTGAGACGGTGAAGCCTCGCCGGAATGCGGCGGGGCTTCTGTGCTGCGCGCTCAGGCGTCTCTGTCGACTCTCCCGGATGGACTCGGAGTCTCGTTCCGTCCCACTTCTTGGATGGGATCGTGGGTGCATTCCTCGAGTGTCTGGACGACCCCGTAGGTGAGGCCGGCGGCGTCGAGTACCTCGCGCCATTCGGCCAGGGGGCGGGTGGCGAATCGCTTGTCCAGCAGAGTGACGATGTCGGCGGCGTGGGCGCGGCGGCTGGCGGTGTCGTGGAACCGGGGGTCCTCGGCGGCCTCGGGGTGGCCGATGGCCTTGAGGAAGAGGGGGACTTGCTTGTCTTCGTTGGCGAAGGCCAGGAGGATCCAGCGGTCGTCCGCGGTGCGGTAGACGTTGGCCTTGACCTGCAATGCGTAAGCAGACCGTCCAGGACTGGGCGCTGCACCGTCGCTGCCGCGGCCGGCGGCCATCACCTCGCCACGCACGCCCTGAAGCTCCTCATTGGCGGCACGGGCGTGGCCGAGGACGGCGCCCCGTCGGCCGAGCCATCGGAGCCGCCTGCGCGGGAAGAAGCACCGGACAACCGTCAGTCCGGTGGCATCGGCGAGATCGGCCGGCAACCGTGCCCCGGTATGACCGGCCACCCCCGAACCATCGGCACTGACCTGGACCTTGGGACGAGAGCCGATAGCGTCGGTCAGCGGGGTCGCATTGCCGCGTCCCCGCCCCCTCAGAACCGTACGTGCACGTTATCCGCGCATACGGTTCAAGCAAGCCCTGAAGGCTCTTGGGATTGCAGAGTCATCTCGTTGCCCGACGCGTTCAGCGACGTAGGCACGAGGTGTGGGCCAGGCGGAGTTGAACTCCGTCCGGCGTCTTCGCTCCCTGGTAGGCGATGTGTCGTGCCTTGATCGCCTTCCGGGTGGTACGGAGCCATTGCTCCCACCCGGTCGGGGACTGTGGGGGCCGGTCGGCATGCAGGAGCAGTTGCCCGCAGAGCTGGCAGCGGACGTAGAAAGTGCCCTCCGCCTGGACCGGCAGAACCCCTCAGCAAGGTTCATCGTCCCAGGTCAGGAAGGCACTTTCGCGGTTTCGCCCCACCAGCCGCCGTACCCGAGCGAAACGGCGAGGCTAGCGTGCGCTTTCCTCGGCGGGGCGGCGGCCCCAGGCGCTGACGATCAGCGGCCCGAAGCCGACCGTGTCGCCGTCGTGCCAAAGCCGGCTGAAGGCGTCGAGGTCATCCTGGGTGAGCAGTCCCTCGGCGAGCATCCGGGGGGCGAGCTGGGCGACCCACATCGCCCAGTCCGGCTGGCCGTGCTCGACGTCGGCCAGCAACGGCATCGACGCCGCCCGGATCCCGATGTCGGTCAGCCCCGCCTCGCGCAGCTGGCGCGGCACCTTCCGGCCGTAGGAGGCGTCGTAGGCGCTGCCCGCGTACAGTTTGTGACAGGCGGCGATGACGCGCTCGTGCGCCTCGGACGGAGGGTCGATGGTCAGCGCCGTGGACCAGTCGACGTCTTCGACGACCACCCAGCCCCCCGGCCGGGCCGCGGCCGCCATGGACCGCACCATCTCGGCCGGTTCGGGGAGATGCTCAAGGAGCAGCCGGGCGTGCACGAAGTCGAACCGGCCCTCGGGCAGCGGCTCGGCCGTCACGTCCATGGTGCGTACGGTGATCGGGCCGCCGGCCAGCGGTTCCAGGAAGCGGGTGTCGGCGTCGATCGCCAGCACCTCGCCCTCGGGCCCGACCCGTTCGGCGAGCATCCGCACGACGCTGCCGCTGCCCGCGCCGAGGTCCACGCAGCGCCAGCCGGTGCCAACGCCCAGCCGGTCGCAGATCTCGGCGGTGCCCACGTTGTAGAAGACGGCCAGGTTTTCCAGGCGCTCGCGCTCGTCGGCCCACGCGGGGTCAATGATGTAGTTCATGGGTCTGGATACCTCTCGGAGGGTGATGGTGCCGTCCACGGCCGGCCTCCGGGCGCCGGTGCGCGCGGCGGACTGCTCGGCAGAGCAGCGGGAGACGGCGAGATGACGGGTGCACGGGGGTGCCACGGCCCTTGGTTGGCGGCGCGCACGCGCGGGCAGAACCGGTCCGGCAGGGTGCGTGCAGCGGAGGATCTTGCCGCTCGGGCCGGCGCACTTGAGGTATTCCCGTAGCCGACGGTCGTCTGCCATGGGTGCCTTCCCTCGCGTTCTGCCGGATGCGGCCGGCCCGGTTGGACGGACCCGGGTTCGTCGTCGGCTGGCGCCCGCCATCGCGCGGGACCGGTGAGGCCTGAAATACGCCGGGCGAATACCTAAGTTGAGTCCATGGAAAACGCGCCTCCGAATTCTGCGCGACACCATGTTCCGGTGGCAACGGATGGTTGGGATGCAAATAAAGCCCCCGGCGGATTTCTTCATGGTGGCCGGAGATCACCGGGTTGCCAAGTCACTTGATACGCCGAAGGTATGACCCTGTGCAACCGCCGATAGGTTCCTTCGCGTCCGCGTTTTCCTTCGGCAACAGCGGCTTGACGCCACCTCGGCCACTCGACCCACGGGGTATTTCCGCAGGCCAGCTCGGCAAATTTGAACGGCCTGCCCACTCGGACGGGACCCCGCAGTGTGACCCCGGGCCTTCAGCTCGTCTTTAGAGTCGCTTTAGAAACCCACTTCGGCATTGACACGCACGGCACTTCGGTCCTTTTCTTAATCCGTATCCACCTCGTGGATGACGGCTCCGCGAAAACCTTCCACTGCTTTCCGGAAGGCACGTCGTGAACACGAACGGGTTTCCGTATGGACCACTGCCGGTAGCGCACCGGTACCGGCCAGTGCGTACGGCCGGCCGTCTCAGCGGACCGCTGTCGACTCAGGCATCCGTCAGCGGCCCGGCGCCGGTGACGCGTGACCACCTCCCGGCGCCGGCACCCCATCCGCCGCCCCCCCTCACAAGAATCCGGAGAACGCGCACCATGAACATCACGCCGCAAGCAGGCAAGAAACTGGGTGCGACCGTCGAGGGCTTCGACCACACCACCGCGTCGGAGTCGGACATCCAGGAACTCATGCAGACCGTGTACACCAGCAAGATCGCGGTACTGAAGAACCAGGACCTGTCGACGGATTCCTTCCTTGAGTTGAGCAAGCGACTGGGCCGGCCGGAGCGCTACTACGAGCCGATGTACCACCACCCGGACAACCCGGACATCTTCGTTTCCTCGAACATTCCGAAGGACGGCAAGCAGGTCGGCGTCCCCAGGACCGGCCAGTTCTGGCACGCCGACTACCAGTTCATGCCCGACCCGTTCGGCATCACCCTCATCCACCCGCAGGTCGTGCCGAAGAAGAACCGCGGCACATATTTCATAGACATGGGCGAGGCGTACCGCAAGCTGCCCGATGACCTGAAGGCGGCGGTGGCCGGCACCAACTCCCGTCACACCGTGCGCAAGTACTTCAAGATCCGTCCGGGGGACGTCCACCGACCGCTGTCCGAAATCATCGCGGAGATCAAGCAGAAGACCCCGGATGTGCTGCATCCCACCACCTTCACGCACCCGATAACCGGGGAAACGGTTCTCTACGTCAGCGAGGCCGGCACCGTCGAGATCGAGGACGCGGACGGCAACCTGCTCGACGACAAGCTGCTGCGGCAGCTCTTCGAGGTCACCGGCCAGCTCGACGAGGAGATGAGCCACGAGCTCATCCACCTCCAGGAGTTCGAGGTGGGCGACCTGCTCGTCTGGGACAACCGCAGCCTGATCCACCGCGCCCGGCACACCACGACACCGGAGCCGACCGCCTCGCACCGCATCACCGTGCACGACGCCCACAAGCTGTACGAGAAGGAGGCGTGACCATGACCGCGATCAGCCACCCGACCGACCCGGAAATTCTGGACAAGGTGCTCCACCCCTACAAGGAGCACTGCAAGTACCTGAAGTCGGCCGACGTCACCGCCGATGACGGGGTCGTCTCCGCGCAGTGCACCTTCTCGATCCCCGAGTCCTGCTACATCGATGACACTGGGCACCTCAACTCCGTCGAGGTCAACATCTGTTACAACCAGATGGCGTATTACACCGCCGCCGCGGCGGTCCAGTGGGGGCTGCTGGAGGAGTTCTCGGGCTGGACAATGGACGATTACTGGAAGCGCCTGCTGCCCGACATGCTCATCACCCGGTTCCAGGCCAGGTTCCGGCGCCCGGTCGACGCCCGTGCGTTCGGCGGCGAGGTGGTGTTCAACCGGCTCCAGCGGCGGGTGTCCAGCGCCGGCGACCCGCTTCTGATGATCAACACCACCCACCGCTTCCACGACGACACCGGAGAGGGCTGCGGCGGTGAGGTGACGCTCGCCCTCACGAACCTTCCCGACTGAACCGCGCCGTACCGAACCGGGGTTGCGGTACGGCATGTTGGTCACGGCGCGCCGCCCGGCCGTGACCGCCTCCGTACCGCGACCACGGTCGCGCGCGCCCCAGGAAGGCCCCCCCCGCGCAGCACACCGACCCGACCGCCGACACCGACGAGGCTGCACTCGCTTCGCTGCGAGCGGCCTGAGGGAGAAAGTGTTTGTGATGGGCGGTCAGTTACCTGGGAGGCACGTGTGGATGCCGGCTGACGGGACGTTTTGGACCGTCTCACCGACCGTGAGCTCCAGGTCCTCCTGCTGGACCGCTCGCCGCCTCCGGACCGACGAACGAGCCCCGCCCGGAGGCGGCGAGCGGTCCGACGCCGCAGGCGACCGTATCCACTCCTCGCCCGGCGCGCAGGTGCCGGAGCTGGGCAACGATGACACCGGCTCCGGCACGGCGCGGACAAGGTTGCGCGCTGGGAGGCGGCAACGGTCAGTGATGAGAGACCCCGGGCGTCCCCCGTGGGCCCCTCTCCCCAAGCGTCCCACGCCGCCAGTCACACGCCCACCGGCTCCGGCTCCTCCTCTTCCGCCCGCAGGATAGTCTGCTGCAGTTCGCGCAGCGCCCGGCACGGCTCCAGCCCCAGCTCGCGACGGATCGTCTCGCGGACGCTCTGGTACGTCGTGAGCGCCTCGGCCCGGCGTCCGGACCGGTGCATGCACAGGATCAGCTGCTGATAGAACGTCTCGTGCAAGGGATGGTCGACGACGAGGGACCGCAGCAGCCCGATCATCTCCTGGTAGCGGCCAAGGGCCATGCTGGACTCGACGAACAGCTCGGCGCATTCGATCCGGGCCTCGTCCAGCCACTTGACGAATCCGCCAATGACCGGTCCGTCCGACACCTCGCTGAGCGTATTCCCCCGGGGGAGCGCGAGCGCGGGCCCCAGCACGGTAACCGCCTTGTCGTACCGCCTCGTCCGAACACTGACCCGCCCCTCATGGAGCAGCCGCTGGAAGAGATGCAGGTCCGACTCTCCGGGGCCGACCTGCAGGAGATAGCCAGGCAACTTGGTGATGAGCGGGCCCTGATCGTGCCCGGGTCCGCCGTCGTGCCCCCCGCTCAGGAACTTGCGCAGCTGCGATACGTACACGTGCAGGGCCGCCGTCGCCCGGCGCGGTGGCGTACTGCCCCAGAGCTCGTTGATCAGCGCTTCACGGGAGACGACATGATTCGCCCGGATGAGCAAGGCGGCCAGCAGAATCTGCATTTTCGGCGCGGTGATCGCGGAAATCCGGTTGTTATCGGTCACACCAAAGGGCCCGAGAATTTCGTATCGCACCAACGGCTCCTCAAACTCCAACAGCACTTTTCCTGGCTTCACTTCGGGTGTACGGGCCGACGCCGCGCTCGACTCGTATCGGCCCCGCTAGGCATAGACGTAGAAACCGCGTTCCGACTTCAGGCGTTGGTTCTTCACTCTTCCGAGTGGCGTGCGGAGGACAGGCCCAGCCTGGTGAGGGGCCGAAGGCGACGGCCGGGCGCCCGCCCGGTACCACCCGGCCTGGGGTGAACGGCTTCGGCAGGACCGACTGTCACAGCAACTCCGTACGCATGGAGATTCCCCGAATATGACGTGTGTGAGAAGGGCCGGACCCGGCCGTGCCGCTGACACTCGCAACACTCCAGCCCACCGCTTGCGTCCTGCTGACTTTCCGCTGACGTTCCGCTGATGTTCTGCTGACTCCCACGAGCCCTAGACCAGTCCGTGACCAGCCGATAGCGCAAAACAGGCACTGAGAGGACGTGAACCTTTGCCTCTTGCCGGAATTGGCCGCATACAGGGGGTCATCGAAGCTCCGGCCAGCGGATAGTCCCCGCAGTATTCGCGCCCCTCGGTGGGCCATCACCTGGGGGCGCTGCGCGTTACTGCAGTCCGTGGCGTCGTGCCTGGCCAAGGAACCCGGTCCCAACGGCCCACGCCAGCAGGCCTGCTGGACCTGTTGGTGCCGGAGAGCGCGACGTACTCGACCACGGTGGCGGTACCGGTACCGTCCAACGGCGTCCCGCCGCACCGGGCCCCGACCGAAGCCGCCCCGTGGGCCCGGCGCCGGCCTCGAATTCGTGGCGGTCGGCCCGGAGAGTTCCCTGCTGATCGACGCCGTGGGCGTCACGATCGAATCCCCGGCCGGGGAACCGCAGTTCACCTGGGCCGGGATCGGCTCCGTCGAGTACGCGGCCCAGGGCCCCAGACACCTCGGGGTCACCGTCCGTCCCCGTGCACCACTCCTGCTCGCCGCACGCAGGCGGGCCCGCTTCCAGGAGTGGCTGGAGGATCTGCCAGTGATCCTGGAGTGCTTCACATATCCGCCGCGGCCCCGGGCCTCGTTTGATCTCAGCGCGGGGAGAGGTCCTCGGGGAGGAGCAGCCGCAGGTCGTCCAGGCTCGGTACCGCGACGGTGCTCAGCCGTCCCGCCTGATGGGTCATCATCTGCTCCAGCGTCTGCCGGGCCAGCCGAGCGTTGCCGAACGTCGCCCCCCTGGGGATGCCGTCGAAGTGGGTCCGCAGCGCGTTGGCCGTGCCGGGCGCGCACTCGTAGCCGTTGTCGGCGGCGTGCATGCGGACGATCGTGACCAGTTCGTCTGAGGAGTAGTCGGGGAACTCGATACGCCGCGGGAAGCGTGAGTCGAGGCCCGGATTGGAGCTCAGGAACCGGTTCATCTCCGCGGTGTACCCCGCCGCGATCACCACCACCTCGTCGCGGTGGTCCTCCATCAGCTTCAGCAGTGTCTCCACCGCCTCCTGGCCGAAGTCTGAGGAACCGGCGCCCGACCGGGGCGTCAGGGTGTACGCCTCGTCGATGAACAGGACGCCTCCCAAAGCCCGTTCGAACACCTCCCGGGTCAGCTGCGCGGTGTGTCCGACATAGCGGCCCACCAGGTCCGCACGTGAGACCTCGACGAGCTGGCCGCGCGGCAGCACGCCCAGGGAGGCCAGCAGTTCGCCGTAGAGCCGCGCCACCGTCGTCTTGCCGGTGCCGGGCGGGCCGGCGAAGACCAGATGGTTGCTGATCCGGGGGGCGGGCAGCCCGGCCTCCTTCCTCCGGCGCGCGGTGGCGAGCAGATTGACCAGGTCGCCCACCTCGCGCTTGACGGCCGCGAGGCCCACCAGGGCGTCCAGCCGCAGCAGCGGATCCTCGTCCTGCCCGTCCTCCGGCGCGCCGCCCGCCGGGACGCCCACGTCCTCCGCGGTCAGCACGGCCAGCTCCCGCTCGCCGGCCTCCGGCAGGGTGGCCAGCCGGGATGCCTGCCGGTCCACCATCTCCTCGAAGACCTTGCGGGCGGTACGGCCGTTGCCGAAGCCCGCGTCACGGGGGATCCGCTCGAAGCGGGTGAGCAGTGCGGTCCGCGCCGCCGGATCCAGCTCGTAGTGGTGGCCGGTGCACATCCGCTCCACGATCGTGACCAGCTCGTCCGAGGTGTAGTCGCTGAACTCGACGCTGCGGGTGAAACGCGAGGCGAGACCCGGGTTGGACGCCAGGAAGTCCGTCATCTCCTTCGGATAGCCGGCCGCCACCACCACCACGTCCTCGCGGTGGTCCTCCATCAGCTTCACCAGAGTGTCGATCGCCTCGCGCCCGAAGTCGGCGCCACTGCCGCCGCCGTCGGAGAGCAGGGTGTACGCCTCGTCGACGAACAGCACCCCGCCCAGCGCCTTGTTGAAGGTCTCGGTGGTCTTGATGGCCGTCCCGCCGATGATCTGCGCCACCAGGTCCGCACGCGACACCTCCACCAGGTGCCCGGAGCGCAGCACGCCGAGCGAGGCGAGGATGGAGCCGTACAGCCGGGCGACGGTGGTCTTGCCGGTGCCGGGCGGGCCCGCGAAGACCAGGTGGCGGCTCATCGGCGGAGCGGGCATGCCGATGCTCGCCCTGCGCTGCGCCATCCGGTTGAGGTTGATCAGCGTCAGCACCTGCTGTTTGACCTCGTCGAGGCCGATCAGCGACTCCAGCTCGGCCACCGGGCCCGTACCGGACCGGGTTTCGGCCGCCGCCGGGGCCGCTCCGCCGGGCAGCCGCCCGTCGCCCGCCGCCTCCGCGTCCTGCGCGGTGCCCCAGGCGTCCGGGGCGCCGTTCTCCGCACTGGCCAGCCCTTCGATGGCGAGCCGGTCGTTGGGCACCGTCTGGCGCACTCCGCTGCCCCGGTTGGCGCGGACGGTGCAGCCGGTCAGCGACACGGCGTCGGTGCCCTCCACCCGTATGCCGTCGGCGCCCGAACCGGTCACCTCGCAGCCGTTGAGGGAGGCCCGCGCGCCCGCGGACACCAGTACGCCGTACTCGGCGGACCCCGTCACCACGGCACGCACGGCCGCCAGTTCGCCCTCGGGTGCGATGTGGACGCCCGCGCCGCCGGACTCCTCGACCCCGGTGTCCCGCAGCGTGAGCGTACCGAGCGCCCCGATGTGGATCCCGGCCCCGGCGGAGGTACGCAGCCGGCCCTTGCCGATGAACAGATTGCCGTGGCCCGAGACATGGACCGCCGAGTCGCCCGACCGCTCGACGACGCCCTCCTCCAGCCGCCCCCTGCCGTCCTTGACGACCTCCACGCCGTGCGTGCCGGCGCCGGTGACCGTGGCCCGCAGCAGCAGCGGGTTGGCGCCGCTGCGGATCACGATTCCGGACCCGCCGCTGTCCCGTACCTCAAGGCGGTTGAACTCGGCGGCCGAGTCCTCGTCGAGCAGCACGCCGGTGCCCTTGGCGTCATGGACGACGGTGTCCGTCAGTACCGGTGAGGAGAAGCCGGTGACGCGTACGCCGGGTTCCTCGGCGGTGGCGAACACGCACTCCTCGAACGTGCCACGGCTGCGCTCGGTCACCAACAGGCCGTGCCCGCCGGTCCGTTCGGTACTGCACCGGGCCAGCGTCGGTGAACTGCCGCCGCCCAGGACGAATCCGTGCCCGGTGACGTCGCTGACGGCGACGTCCTCCAGGACGACCGGCCCGGTGCTGTTCACGAACACGCCGACGGCGGCCTTGCGGACCGTGCCGCGCACCATCCTGACCGAACTCTCCTCCTCGACGGCGACGCCCGGCTTGCCGGTCGCCGATATCGCGCATTCCTCCAGGAGGACGTGCGCCTGCCCGTTGGTGAGGACACCGTTGCCCTTGGTGTCCCTGAGCCGGCTGAAGCGCGCGGTGATCCTGCCCTGCTCACCGGCCACCACGGCGGACGTACCGAGGTGTTCGACGACGCAGTTCTCGAGGAAGCTCTCGGCCGAGGAGGTGGACACCACACCGGCGCCCACCGGGTTGCTGATCCGGCACTGACGCAGCGCCAGCGACCCGCCGTCCCGCGCGAAGAGCGCCGACCAGGCCGAACCGTGGATGTCGCACCGGTCCATCGCGAGCTGCCCGCGCGGCGCGTCGACCACGGGCAGTTCGTCGTCGTGCCCGCGCAGCACGAGATCCCTGACCATCACCGCGTCCCCGGTGAGTGTCAGCGCCGTACCGCGCCGGGGCGCCAGCTCCACCGTCCCCTCGCCCTCGGCGGCGGTCAGGGTGATCGCGGCCGAGACCGTCAGGCTCTCCTCGTACCGCCCCGGAGCGATCCTGACGACCGCTCCGGCACGGGCCCGTGCGACGGCCTCCCCGACGGTGCGGTGGTCGCCCGTCCCGTCGGCGGCGACGGTGAGCATCTGGCGTGACACTTGTCTGACCTCCCGGACCCCTGCGCCGTAGGTACGGGGCGGAGACGCGCGGCATGTAGGGCGTGGGAAACTGCTGTGCCCATCATGCCTGTTGCCGCAGGTCGCCCGCCATGGTGGTCGGCGTTCCGGGGCCGCCGGGGCACGGGTCCGGGGAGCCTCGTTACCATCGGCGCATGCGATCTTCGAGGTCCTCGGTGTCCCACGCACTCGGGCCGGCAGCACTGGCCGCCCTGCTCCTGATACCCGGCACCGCGGCTCCGGCCGGTGCGGCGGGGGACGCGGACAGCCCCTCGCTGCCGGGAATGCCCGCCACTGTCGCCGACGGCCGCCCGTGCACTCCGGGATCCGCCAAGAAATCTGCCCAAGTCCCCTGGGCGCAGAGCTTCCTGGGGATCGACAGGGCCTGGGAACTCAGCCGTGGCGCGGGGGTCAAGGTCGCCGTCATCGGCACCGGAGCGGACCTGCGGCGGGTTCCGGCGCTGGACGGCCGGGTCACCGGCGGCCCGGATGTGGTGGCGGGCGGCACCGTGCGGGACGACTGCGTCGGATACGGCACGTTCCTCGTCGGGATCGTGGCGGGCGGGCAGCAGCAGGGTGTCAAGGCGGCCGGCGTCGCCCCGGAGGCCGAGGTGATCGCGGTGCGGGCCACCGACAAATACGGTGCGACCACACCCGAGGCGCTGGCCAAGGGCATCAGGGCGGCCACCGACTCCGGGGCGCGGATCGTCCACGTGGCGCTGAGCGTCCCTTCCGCACCGAAGCAGCTCAAGGACGCCGTCCTCGCCGCGCAGAAGGCCGGTGCGCTGGTGGTGGCGCCCGCCTCGGCACGGGAGTGGGAGCGCGGCGCGGCGGCATCGCAGACGGTGAACGGGCCCGCCTACCCGGCGGCGCTGCCCGGGGTGCTTGCCGTTTCCTCGGTGGGGCCGGGCGGCGAACCGGAAGCACCGGGCACGGAGAAGGGGCGGCGTACGCAGCCCAGGCTGAGCGCCCCCGGCGTCTCGGTGACGGGGCCGGGGCCGGGCGGCCGCGGCCAGTTCACCGGCCGCGGCGACGCGGTGGCCGGCGCCTTCGTGGCCGGTACGGCGGCCCTGGTCCTCTCCTATCACCCCCGGCTGACCGCCGAGCAGGTCGCGCACCGGCTGGAGGCCACCGCCTACGGGGCCGTGGGTGACACGCCGGACCCCGGCATCGGGCTGGGGATCGTCGATCCGGTGCGGGCGCTCTCCGCCGTACTCCCCGAGGAACACACACAGTCCCCGGCCGTAACGGAGAACGCCTCCGTACCGGCCGTCCCGCCGCTCGACCCGCCGGAGGCGCGCAACCGGGCGCTGGCCGTGGCCGGCGGGGCGACAGGGGTGACGCTGCTGGTCGCCTTCCTGGCGTTCGTGCTGCCCAGAGGGCGACGCCGGGGATGGCGGGCCGGCCGGGCGGCAGGTCGTCCTGCCGCGGAAGCGGACTGAGCCCCGGCCATCACCGCTGGGCGGCAGCGGCGTCAGCGTCCGGCGATCCTTTCGGCCGGTCTCGACATCCGGTGACCCGCGCGGCCGGCCTCAACGTCCGACGATCCGCCGCAGCCACCGGGAACGGGCATCGCGGGCATCCTGGCTGAGGACCGCCCGCGGCGCGAGGGTGTCGAACCCGTGGAAGGCGCCGGGCCACACATGCAGTTCGGCCTCGCCACCGGCCCGCCAGATCGCGTCGGCGTAGGCCACGGCCTCGTCCCTGAAGGTCTCGGCCGACCCGGCCTCGAGGTAGGCCGGGGGCAGCCCGGACAGATCCGTGGCGCGGGCGGGTGCGGCGTAGGGCGACAGGCCGGCAGCGCCGTACCGGTCGCCGAGCACCGCCTGCCACGCGGTCGCGTTGGAGGTCCGGTCCCAGGTGTCGAGGCCGGCCATCTGGTGGCTGGAGAACGTGGTGCCGCGGTCGTCGAGCATCGGGCTCAGGAGCAGCTGACCGATCGGGACCGGTCCGCCGCGGTCGCGGGTCAGCAGGGCGAGTGCCGCGGCGAGACCGCCGCCCGCGCTCTTGCCCCCGAGAATGACGCGGTCCGCGTCGAGGCCCAGTGCGGCCGCGTCGTCGGCCGCCCGGACGAGTCCGGCGTAGCAGTCCTCCACGGGACCGAGGTACGGCGCCCATGGCGCCAGCCGGTACTCGACGGAGATGACGGCGAGCCCTAGCGGCAGAGCCCATTCCCGGAGCAGCCGGGGAAGTACGGACCAGGCGTTGCCCATGATCATGCCGCCGCCGTGCATGTAGTACAGCAGCGGCAGGGGCCCGGTGGCACCGGCGGGCCGTGCGCTGACGAGCCTGACCTCCCGCCCGTCCCGGTCCGCGGGCGTCCGCAGCTCCTCCACCTCGAACCGGCCGTCGGCCCGGAGTTCGCCGAGGGCCGGTCTGGGGCGGGCGGCGGCATCCCGCTCCTGCCTGGCCGCGAGACCCTCCGGCGTCAGCGGCTCACGTGCCTCCGCCCCCATGGCCGCCAGCGCGGCGCGCAACTCCGGGTCGAACGGAGGCGCGTGCCGCGCCGGCGAGTCGGGGCGGTGCTCCGACGGCCTTCCACCGGCATCCACGACAGGACCTCCCCGGACCGGAGGATGCCCGGCGGCATCCCGACCGGGACAGCCTGCCAGCACGACCGCGCCGGCAGCACCCGGGGCAGTGCGCCGGACGAATCCCGTCCGGCCGTGCACGCGAAGTCCCGTCGTACGCCCGGTAGATGAGGTGGGCGGGACGGGACTTCGCGTACATGCCTAGGCCTCGCCCTCCGGGTCCGGCAGCAGCGGGGTCTGCACCTGCACCACACCCCTGCGCGTGATCAGCTGTGCCCGGCCGGGCGGCAGCTGCCTCGGCTTGGTGTCGTTGAACAGATATCCCTCCGAGGGCGGGCAGGAGAGCAGCGCGGCAGGTGTGTTGACCTCCAGCAGACGGCGCAGCAGCGGGTCGTTCATCGCCCGCGCCGCGCCGTTGGCGCTGCGTGCCACGATCAGGTGCAGACCGAGCTCCGCGCCCTGGGCGAGGTAGTCGAGCAGCGGCCCGAAGTGGTTGCTCATGTTGCCGCCGGACACCATGTCGAAGTCGTCCACGACCAGGAAGACCCGCGGGCCGCTCCACCAGTCCCGCCGCTTCAGCTGGGCGGGCGAGATGTCCGCGCCGGGCAGGCGCTCCTTCATGGCCCGTGCGACGCCGTCCACCGCCTGCTTGAGTACGTCGACGGAGACGGCGTAGCCCAGCCGGTGGGACTCGGGGACGCTCTCCAGCAGCCCGCGCCGGTAGTCGATCAGCAACACCCGCGCCTCAGCGGGGGTGTAGCGGTCGGTGACCGCCCGGCAGACCGAGCGCAGCAGGTTGGTCTTGCCGGTCTCCGCGTCGCCCACCACCACCAGGTGCGCGGTCTGTGCGAAGTCGTGCCACATGACGTCGAGCTGGTTGCCCTCCAGGCCCAGCGGCAGGCGCAGATCGCCGTCCGCGCCGACCTCGGCGTCGGGCAGCTCGGAGGGTTCCAGGACCGACGGCAGGGTGCGGACCGCGGGTGCGGGCGGGCCCTGCCAGTGCTCGGCCACCTGGGCCACCGCGTCGGCGACGCCCGCCCCGAGGTCCGAGGCGCTGTCGCCGCCGTCCAGCCGGGGCAGCGCGGTGAGGAAGTGGTGCTTGGAATCGGTCATGCCGCGGCCGGGCGACTTGGGGATGGTCGCGGCGGCCCGCATGTTGATCATGGAGTCCATGCTGTCGCCGAGCCGCAGCTCGAAGCGGGTGCCGAGCTGGTCCCGCAGCGCGGTGGGGATCTCCGACCAGCGGCCCGCCGCCACGATGAGGTGCACGCCGTAGTTGAGGCCCCGCGCAGCCAGCGCCGTGAAGGTGTCCATGATGTCCATGAAGTCCTGGCGGATCGTGCCCCAGCCGTCGACGACGAGGAACACATCGCCGTACGGCTCGTCGGGCATCTCACCGGCGGCCCGGCGGGCGCGCAGCATCGCCATGGAGTCGATGCCCAGCTCGGCGAACTGCTTCTCGCGCCGGGCCACCAGCCCGTGCACCTCGGCCAGTGTGCGCTGCACCCGCTCCAGGTCCAGCCGGCCCGTCACGCCGCCCACATGGGGCAGGTCGCGGAGCGAACCGAGCGAACCCCCGCCGAAGTCCAGGCAGTAGAACTGGACTTCGCGCGGAGTGTGGGTGAGGGCGAGCGACATGATCAGGTCGCGTACGAGGGTGGACTTGCCGCTCTGCGGACCGCCCGCGATACCGACGTGCCCGCCCGCGCCGGACAGCTCGGCCACCAGGGGCTCGCGGCTCTGGTCGAAGGGCCGGTCGATGATGCCCACCGGCACCGTCAGCCGGCCGTGCAGCTCGGGATCGATGGTGGTGAGACCCCGCTCGGCGTGCGGCTCCACCCCCATCAGCAGGACGTCCAGCGACAGCGGGCTGTCCAGCGGCGGCAGCCAGACCCGGTGCGCGGGCCTGCCGCCCTCCCGCATCCGGGACACGGCCAGCGCGAGCAGGGACTCCTCGCTCTCCTCCTCCGCCACCGGCTGCGGGTCCGGGTCGGGCGCGGGGAGCCGGGGCGCGGTCCACTCCGTGCGGTACGGGACCACCTGACCGGCGACGGCCGACGCGCCGACCCTGCGGACGCCCTGATAGGGCCCGGAGACGTACGCGGCCTTGAACCGGACCAGGGTCCCGGTGTCCTTCTTCAGGATGGCGCTGCCGGGTACGGAGGGCAGCTGGTAGGCGTCCGGCACACCCAGGACGCCACGGCTCTCCATCGAGGAGAACGTCCGCAGCGCGATCCGGTACGACAGATGCGACTCCAGCTGGGTCATCCGGCCCTCGTCCAGCCGCTGCGAGGCGAGCAGCAGATGCACACCCAGACTGCGGCCCAGCCGGCCCACCATCACGAACAGGTCCATGAAGTCACGGTGTGCGGAGAGAAGTTCGCTGAACTCGTCGACCACCACGAAGAGGGTCGGCAGCGGCTCCAGATCGGTGCCCGCCGCCCGCGCCGTCTCGTACTCGAACGCCGACGTGTAGTTCCCGGCGCTGCGCAGCAGCTCCTGGCGGCGCATCAGCTCACCGTGCAAGGCATCCTGCATGCGGTCCACCAGGGAGGACTCGTCGGCGAGGTTGGTGATGACGGCCGAGGTGTGCGGCAGACCGTCCAGGCCCAGGAAGGTGGCGCCGCCCTTGAAGTCGACCAGGACGAAGTTCAGCTTCTCCGAGGAGTGGGTGAGCGCCAGCGCCAGCACCAGGGTCCGCAGCAGCTCCGACTTGCCGGAACCCGTCGCGCCGATCAGCACGCCGTGCGGGCCCATACCGCCCTGCGCCGCCTCCTTGATGTCCAGTTCCACCGGGGTGCCGTCACCGGCGAGCCCCAGCGGCACCCGCAGCCTGGCCCGTTCGCTGCGGTCGTTGCGCACGGCGTCCAGATCGACGGTGTGCAGGTCGGGGAGGCCGAGCAGGGTCGTCAGCTGCACGTCCGAGGTGAGTGCCTCACCGTTGTCCGTGGTGATGCCCATCCGATAGGGGGACAGCAGCGTGGCCAGTGCCCTGGCCCGCCGGGGACCCAGCGCATCGGGCCTGCCGAGCGCCGAGATGGTCTCCTTCCCCGACCGGTCGGTGCTGACCAGGTCGAGCCGCTGCCCGGCGATCCGCAGCCGCAGGGTGTGGCGGGACTGACGCCAGGGCAGGGAGCCGGACACGTCCAGCGTCACCGTGTTGCGGTAACCGTCGGTGGCCAGCCGGGAGTCGGCGGGCGTCCGGGCGCTGTCCAGCACCACGACGCAGTAGGGCTCCTCGGTGCTCGGGACGGCGTCCGTCTCGAATGCGGGCCGGCCGGTCAGTTCCTCGCCGAGCAGTGATTCGAGACCCAGGACGGAATCGGTGACCAGCCGCACGGGGCCCCCGCCGTCGACGTCCGTCGGATGCTGGGCGTGCGGCAGCCACTTCACCCACTCCCAGGCGTCCCGGCGGTCATGGTCCGCCAGCACCACGATCCGCAGGTCCTGCGGCGCGTGGAACACACTCAGCTGGGCCAGCAGGGCCCGCACCATCGCCTGCGCGGCCTCCTCCTCGGACTGGAGCAGGACGCGTGCGTAGGTACGCAGATAGACGGCGACCGGCTGGTCGGGCACTGTGCCGTACGCCTTGATGAAGCGCCGCAGGGCGTGCGCGGACAGCGGCTCCAGATCCTCGACCGGCTTGGTGCTCAGCGGTGTCAGCTTCGTCGCCAACTGCTGTTCGCCCACCGCGATCCGCACCTCGGCGAAGTCCGCGTGCGCCGCCCGCCGCTCCCACAGCCTGGCCGTCGGCACCAGGCTCCACAGGGATGCCGGGTCCGGATGCGACCACGCCTGCGCCTCCCGCTGCTGGGTGATCACCTTGCGTATGCGCCTGCGGCTGATCGACAGGTACCGCATGTAGTCCCGCCGCTCACCGAGCAGCGCCCGCTTGCGGTCCCCGGAGGCCCGGACGATCTGCGAGACCAGCATGCCGACGGCCGACAGCGCCATCAGGCCGATGGCGACGTACATCATGGGGCCGCCGCCACTGCCGGGACGCAGGAAGATGAGCACCATGCCGAGTGAGCTGAGCGCCATCGGCATATACGTGATCATGTTGCCCATCGCGCTCTGCGTCTCCGGCACCGTGGGCGGCTCCTGGAGGCTCAGTTCGCCATGGGGCATCTCGGGGCCAAGACGCCGGGGAGGCCTCTTGAAGAGGACCACGCTCAAAGGGAATCGCCTTCCTGAGGGGTGCCGGCGGTTGCCGTGACGCGTCTTCGGGATGACGGAACGTCAAACGCCTGCGGTACGGCCGACGGTGCGGGAGTGCAGGCCGGGGGATGGGCGGGGCGGGGCCGCCGATCTTGGCGGCACCCCACAACGTACAGACTGCACGCACAAGTTAATGTGATCAATCTGACCGCGTCGACCACTGTCCTGGAAGGCGATGAAACGCGCTTGACCGACACATCCGCGGCACCCCTGTGCCGCCTCACGGTGCTGACGCCCGACCGCTCCGTCGAACTCGCCGTACCGTCCGACATCGTGCTCGCCGATCTGATGCCGACCATCGTCGACCACGGGGGAACCGACCTCTACGAACGTGGTGCGCAGGCGGGCGGCTGGGTGCTCCAGCGCCTCGGCCAGGAACCCCTCGACGACGAGAACACCCTCGGCGACCTGGGCCTGCACGACGGCGAAACGGTCCATCTGCGCCTGCGCGGGGACGCCCTCCCCGAGATCCATTACGACGACCTCGTCGACGGGCTCTCCAGCCGGCTGCGCGAACGCCCCGACTCCTGGCGGCCGGTGTGGTCGCACCACCTCATGACCGCGCTCGCCCTGAGCGCCCTCGCCACCGGCCTGCTGCTCCTGCTGCTGCCCGGCTCCACGGGGCTCAGGGCGGTCTGCGCGGCGGGGACCGCGATCCTCCTGCTGGCCGGTGCGGCGGCCGCCTCACGGGCGGTCGGCGACGTCGGCGCGGGCGGCGCGCTCGGCGCGGCGGCCGTCCCCTTCCTCACCCTGGCCGGAGCCCTGGTGCCCCAAGGGGCCGAGTCCGACGCGGAACTGGGCGCCCGGCTGCTCGCGGGCTGCTCCGCGGCGGCCGGCGCCGCCGTGCTCGCACTGGCCGCCGTGGGCGCGTGCGCCCCGCTGTTCCTGGCGGCCGCACTGGCCGCGGTCCTCGGGGCGGTCGGCGGAGCCGTGATGCTCTTCGGCGTCCCGGCCACCGGCACGGCCGCCCCGCTGATCCTGGCGGTCGTCCTGCTGGGACACTTCCTGCCGTCCCTGGCGTTCCGCCTGTCCGGACTGAAGGTGCCGCTGCTGCCCACCAACGCGGGCCAGCTCCAGGAGGGCATCGAGCCCACCCCGGACGAGCGGATAGCCGCCCGCGGCGCCGTCGCCGACAGCTACCTCACGGGCCTCTACGGCGCCACCGGGCTGGTGGCCGCGGGCTGCCTCACGGCGCTGGCGTTCGAGACGTCCTGGGCACCGCTCACCCTGGCCGCGGTCCTGTGCGCGCTGATGTTCACGCACGCACGGGCGATCGGCGGCGCCTGGCAGCGGCTCGCCGTCGTCCTGCCGGCCGCCTACGGTTCCGTACTGCTGACGGTGCAGCTGGTCCTGCGGACCGACGACGGGTCCCGGCCGCTGCTGCTCGCCGGGCTGCTGGCCGTCGCGGCCGTGCTCGCCATCACGGGCTGGACGCTCCCCGGCCGTCGCCTGGTGCCCTACTGGGGGCGCGCGGTCGACCTGCTGCACCTGCTCTTCGCCATCGTCCTCGTCCCGCTGGCCCTGCTCGTCGCCGGTCTCTACCAGTACCTGCGGGGCCTCAACAGCTGAGCCCGCTGTCCGGCGTCCGCCGCCGGACAGCCGGCGGATCCCGGGGTCCGGCGGCCGAAAGCCCCGGTACCCCGGGCCCTCGCGCGCCGGGCCGATGCCCGGTCGGAAAGGCAAGGAATGCAGTCCAGGCGGGACCAGGTCCACGCGCACATGTTCGTCATGAGCCGGCTGTCACTGGGAATGCTCCGGGACGACCCGGACGCCCCCGAGTCCGCACACCGGCGGACCACGAAGGGCTTCGTCATCGGTCTCGTGGTCGCGGCCCTGGCCGCGCTCATCGTCGCGGTGTACGGGTTGGTGGTGCCCGGCGGCTCGAACGCGTGGAAGGCCACCGGAACGCTGGTGCTCGACGAACGTTCGGGCGCCCGCTACCTCACGCTCGACGGAGTCCTCCACCCGGTCCTCAACGAGACCTCGGCCAGACTGCTGGCGGGTGACCGGATGAAGGTGGTGAGCGTCAAGCCCGCCTCCATCGAGGACGCCCCGCGCGGCGCGACCCTGGGCATCGTCGGCGCGCCGGACCCGCTGCCGCAGGCGGGCGCGCTCAGCCGCGAGGCCTGGTCGGTGTGCGCCACCCGGCCCGAAGCCGCCTCGGAGCCGCTCCTCACCCTGGCCGTCGGCCTGACCGCCAAGGGCAGGCCCGTGACCTCGGACGGGGCCACCCTGGTCCGTACCGTCCCGGGCGGCACCACGTACCTCCTCTGGCACGGCACCCGGCTGCGGCTGAACACCGCGAACTACGCGGTCCAGGCACTGGGTTACGACCCCGACGGGGCGTACCCGGTCCCGGACGCGTTCCTCAACGCCCTGCCGGCGGGCCCGGACCTGGCGGTGCCGGAAGTGTCCGGACGCGGCAAGGCGGGCCCCTCGCTGGCCGGCCGCCCGACACGGATCGGGCAGCTCTTCGACGGCTCCGGCGGCCACTATCTGCTGACGGAGCGCGGGCTGACCGAGGTCACCGCGCTGGAGGAGGCACTGCTGAAGGGCGATCCGCGTACCCAGCGGACCGCCTACGCCGGAGGAGCAGTCGTACTCCAGAAGATCGGTCCGGACGACCTGGCGCGCCACCAGGACCCGAAGGCGACCCGGCTCGTGGGAGCCGGGGGAGGTAGGGTCCCGACCGGTCTGCCCAGGCCCGGCCCGGTCGGCGCGGGGGAGGGCGTCTGTGCCGTCGTCGGCACCGCGGACGGCAGGCCGACGGTCTCGGTCGTCCTGCCCCGCGCGGACGCGGTGGGCGGCCGGGCGGTGTCCAACCAGCCCGGAATCACGGCGGGTTCCGGAGCCGCCGACCTGTTCGCGGTACGTCCGGAAGGCGGCGCCCTTGTCACGGCACTCTCCTCGGCGGGCACTGGCACGGCCTACTACCTGGTCACCGAGTCGGGCGCCAAGTACCCGGTCCCCGGGGGCGAGAAGGGACTCCAGCGGCTCGGGTACAGAGCCGATCAGTCCGTGCCCATCCCGTCCGGTGTCCTCGGGATGCTTGCGTCGGGGCCCGCGCTGGACGACACGGCCCTGCTGACGCAGGGACTCGTGGAAGCATCGAAGAACACGATGCCTCGATAGCCGATTCCCGTTTGCGTTAAGGGAATTGAGGTTCCTTTGAGGATAGGAGGGCCGGGGGGCATGCGCTTTCCCCGGCATTTCCGCAGCTCACGCACGTATCGCAGATGAACACTCAGATTCTCGGGGAACATTCGTACCAAGATCCCGTACGGCGTATTAACCTGATGATCCGTCGACTCCCGGAGGGCGTGATTCCGGTGTGGTCGGCCTGTCGTGCGCCCGTGGTGCCGCCGTGTTCCCGCAGTGTCCAGGAGGACCCCCATGTCTGATGTCTCCGGCTTCAACGTCAACTCGGCCGACGGCCTGTCCAACGATGAAACAGCGATGCTCGAGACGCTGAAGACGCTGGACCAGCATCTTCGCGACATGGATGAGGCGGGCCGCAAGGTCAGGACCATCCAGGGCCAGGTCCGGGCCGCCTACCAGGCGGGTTCCTCGGAGACCCACGCGGCGGGCATCGACGAGTGGCTCAGGGCGCACGGCCGGGTCATGGAGCGCACCCAGTTCTTCCGCGAAGGCACCGCGATGGCCAACCGGCTCCTCACGGACGCCGAGCACGAGGCGCAGGGCTACGCCGCCGGTATCGCCGGCACGATCAACCCCGGGTGACCTTCTCCGCCTTTCTCCCCGCCTTTTCTTCCCCGCTCTCTTAACCGTCTTACGAGGAGTTCCGCCATGACCGTCAAGATCAGCCACCAAGGGGTCCTGGACGCCGTCAAGAACATGGACTCGGCCCAGCAGGAGATGAAGGAGGCGCTCGCCTGGATGGAGAAGAACTTCGGCGCGCTGCGCGACACCCTGAGCGGTCAGACCCGTACCTCCTGGGAGGAATTCCAGGCGGAGCTGGGGCGGATCAAGCTGCAGCTCGACGAGCAGTACGGGGTCGCCCGGACGACTCTCCAGCGGATGCACGCACGACAGATCGACGGGGACCTCGACGGCGGCCGCGGCCTGAACAACCTCCAGGGCAGCTGACTCCGATACCGACCGAATCGACTTCTGTGAGGTGTGGGCATGGCTGATGAAGTGAATCCGAGCGACATCTACCAGTCGACCGACGGCGTCTATCTCAGGTATGCGAATCAGGAGCTTCCCACGTTCCGCCGTGACCTCACGGTCAAGCCGGACTACGTGAGCCTGGGATCGAAGATCCCTCTCGCTGTCGGAATCCCCGAGAAGTGCACGCAGGCGAAGGCACTCGAGGGCCAGATGGAGACGTACCGCGCCAGTATGCGTACGCGGTACGAAACGGCCATCACGCTCCTGAACAACTTTTCCGCCAGCCTGCGTGACGTGGAGACCAAGCACCAGGACGCCGAGGACGACTCCACAGGCATGGGTGGCGCGCTCGCTGACGAGTTCTCCGAGATCCTGACCCCGAAGGGAAAGTGAAACCATGGCTGAGGTGCCCCCCGGGATGCCGGCCAAGTGGGAGGACATCCTCGCCATGTTTCACGACGGCACCACCAAGATTCCGGACCGGAATCTTGTGGCCGGCCCGGGATCGAAGAAATGGATCACCAAGGAGTTGAACGGCGCCTGGTCCGATACCGCCACCAGAGACGGCGGCAGCGACTGGAAGCTTGACGGCTACAAGGCGTACTGGTTTCCCTCTCGGGAGGGCAAGCAGTTCCTTGTTTTCGGGTTCAGGTACAACTGGGATGAATTCGGCAACGGCCCGGGCCCGTTGAGTGATTTCACAGGAGCCGCCGGACCTATTCTGGATTCCGTGTCGTCCGGGACGAACAAGGACGCCAATCCGCTCAAGTCGAGCTTGGCGGCCGACGTCCTGTACAACATGGATCTATGGACGGGCGGATGGGTGGCCAAGTTCAACGAATGGGCCGAGAAGGTGGGGAACGGCTCGGAGGAGCTCCAGGGGGAGTCCGCGGAACTCTTCGAGGCCGTTCTTCTGGCGGTCAAGCGTTCCCTCCAGGAAACGCAGTCCTTCTACATGGGTGGCGCCATCAAGGACGACCTCAAAGCGGTGAGCACCCAGTTGTCCGGCACCATCAACACCCTGAAGCAGAACGCTTGGACGTGGTTCGAGAAGCGGGAGACGGTGACGGCCCCCGAGGGGCAGAAGCCCCGGGAAGCAGGCCCCCTCTCCATGCCGTTCACCCACCTCTATGCGGAGTTCCTGAGGGTGATGGGCACCAAAACCGTCGATTCGAACCATGACGCCACGGTCAACGGTCTCGACTGGGACGGCGTCGAGAGAGACGCCAAGACGAGTTGGCTCGCCAACGTCAAGTCCGGTCTGGATGACGCGTCCGCGCCCACGATGCTTGCTCTGGCGACAGCCTACGACAAGGCAAGCGCAAAGCTCTCGGACGCGAACTCCGTCGTGAAGCCGACGTTCACCATCTCGCTGACGCCCGAGGAGCAGAACAACTTTTACGGCGGCACGGGTGCGGGCGGTGACGGTGGCACGGGCGGCGCCGACGACATACTCAACAAGTTCAAGGAGATGTTCGGCAACGGCGCCGGCGGTGACGGCGCGGGCGGCACCGGTGGCGGTTCCGGCGGTGCGGGCGGCGGCGATCTCGACCTCGGTGCCCCGCCTCCGGTCACCGGGCCGAGCGGCAGCACTTCCGGCACCAATCTACCGAAGACCAACAACCTCGGCCTCGGCCCGAATCCGGTCACCGGCCCCAAGGGCAGCACCTCCGGCACGGGCGGCGGCGGGTCCCTGACGGTTCCGGCCGGATCGCGCATCGACCCCAAGACCGGTGCCGTCACCGACTCCAAGGGCAAACCGGTCCTCGGCGCGGACGGCAAGCCCCTGATCGTGCCGCCCGGCTCCACCATCGGCCCCGGCGGTAAGATCATTTCGCCCGGCACCAGCGGCCCGAAACTGCCGACGCTTCCTGGCGGCTCCACCTCCGGGGACCTGACGCGGGGCTTCCGAGTCGACGCCGAAGGCAACGTCATCGTCCCCAAGGGCACCAGGGTGGATGCTCAGGGAAACCTGATCGGCGCGGACGGCAAGCCGCTGACCAACATGTACGGCGGGAAGCTCACCGTCCCGCCCGGCTCCCGGATCAACGCCGACGGAACCATCAGCGACCCGCAGGGCAAGCACATCACCGAAAGCAGCAACAACCTGAAGATCCGCAATCCCAAGACGCTCGACGAGCTGCTGAACGGCCAGCGTCGTCCGTCCACGTCGAGCGGCGATCTCTTCGGCGGTTCGAAGGGGGGCTCCGAGAACCTCCGCAGGATGGTCGACAGCAACGGCAACGCGATCCGCGAGCCGGCCTCCGTGGTGTCCGGGCTCAGCAACCGGGCCCGTGCGGCCATGGGGCTGCCCGCGACCCCTAACGTCCCGCCGACGCAGGGCAAGGTGTCCACCCAGTCGCTCGGCGCCCTCGGGCGCGGCGGCGCGGGGGGCGGGACGGGGAGCGGCATGCCGTTCATGCCGCCGATGGGCATGGGTGGTGGCGGTGGTGCCCCGGGCGGCGGAGCCAATGGCGGTGACCGGCAGCGCAACGTATGGCTCTCGGAGGACGAAGAGGTGTGGGGCACCGAGCCCGACGCCGGAACGGGCGTGATCGGACGATGAGTTCCGCAGGTGCTGAGGCGGCCGGGACACCTCCCGGGGGCGAGGATTCCGTCATGCCGCCGGTACCCGACGACATCCGCGCGGCGGCGCGCACCGCACCCGAGCACTGGTTCGGCACAGTGGACCCCGCGTGGAGCGGAGACGGTGAGCCGCCGCTGTGGGCGGTGATCGGGCAGTGGCGCTCCGACGCCGACGGCGAGATCGTCGAATGGCAGCGGAACGACAAGTACCGGCCGTCTCCGGGCATGCTCGGCTGGCCCGAACCGACCGATGACGTGGATGCCGCCATGCAGCTCGCGGCCACCGGCTACGGCCCGGTCGAGAGCGTTGCCCTGGCCGTGGTCACGGCCGAACTGGCCGTCCTGACCGCTCCCGGCGGTGGCGCGGTCAGCGCCTGCACCCCGGACGGCGACCCGGTGGTGCCGGTGTTCACCGCGCCCGCCCATCTGGAGCGGGCGGGCGCGCTCGCCCACCGGGTGCTGCCCGTCTCGGAGGCGTTCGCACTCGTACCCGAAGGCCAGGACCTGTACCTCAACCCGACGGGCCCCGTCGCTCTGCGGCTGTCCGCGGACGATCTGTCCCGCGCGGTGGACGTGCTGGAAGCGGCGGCGGAAGGCAAGGAGGAGCAGTACTGATGGTGTCGTTCCAGGAACAGCTCGCGGAGGCCATGGCCGGCCTCGCGGAGCAGACGAAGAAGATCCAGCAGGTCCAGGAGGAACTGGCCAGGGCGTCCGCCTCGGCAACCTCCAAGGACCGGATGGTGACCGCCTCGGTCAACGCCCACGGCGAGGTCCTCTCCTTCAAGTTCCACACCGAGGCCTACCGCACCATGCCGGGGGCCCAGCTCGCCGAGGTACTGAAGACCACCGTGAACGCGGCACGTACGGAGATGAACTCCAAGGTCAGCGGCACGGTCCGGCCGTTGATGGGCAGTCAGGAGGAGCTGGCGAGCGGACTCTTCGGCGGTGGTGAGCTCGACGATCTGCTCGCTCCGCTGCGCGCGATGCAGCCCGAGGGGCTGACGGAGACGGTGCTGGGCGGCGGGCGCAAGCCGTCCGGCAACCGCGGCGAGGAGGACGAGTTCTATGGCTGACGGAACCCTGAGCGTTCCGGGGGATCTCCCGCGCCGGTTCACCCAGTTCGGCGCCATTTCCAGAATCGTCGGTGAACTGGGCGTCCTCAACGACCACATCAACCTGGAGAACAGGACGGCGGGCGGCAAGGACGATGTGTACGCGAAGGAGTACCACAAGTTCGTCGACTCGACGGGCAAAGGGCTCACGTACGGCCTCGAGGGCCTCTCCGATCTGCTCGAAATGGTCGGCATCAGCGGCAACAACGCCTCGGTCATCCTGAACGACGCCGAGGACGACGCCAACCACATCGCCGCCGGCTGAGCCGGCCGAACTCCGAAGACGCGGCACCACACCATGGCGATTGAGGTTTCCGAGGGATGGGCGACCCTCCTCAAGACTCTGACCGGCATGCCCTTCCCGCAGGCGAACGAGGACACCCTGCGGCTGGTCAGTGACGAATATCGCCAGATGGCCGAGAAGTTCCGTGAGGTGGAGGAGCTTCTGCGGCAGGTCGTCGGCCGCGTCGACGAGGACTTCGAGGGCGAGACCGCGACGCGGTTCGTGACGTACGCCCGGCAGTTCGTCGAGAGGACGAACGGCAATGAGAGCATCCTCGAGCGGGCCTACGAGGACGCCATCAAACTGTCGAAGAACGCCCACACGACCGCCGCCGACATCGAGTACACCAAGTGGATGATCTTCGGCCAACTGGCCCTGCTCGTCGTACAGATAGCCCTGGCCCAGGCCCTGATGCCGGTGACGGCCGGGCTGTCCGAGATCTGGGCGGCCGCCGCGATCGCCGCGTTCCGTTCCATGGCGGTGCTGATCCTCAAGTTCCTGCTGGCCCAGATCATCATGCAGACCATCACCGGCCTCGTCGGCGGCCTGCTGCTCGACTCGATTCTCCAGCTCACCCAGATGGGCCGCGGCGACCGTACGGAGTGGAACAAGAACTTCACCGCGGACGCCGCGAAGTTCGCCGCCATCGGCGGTGCGCTCGGCGGGCCGTTCGCACTGCTGGGCGGCGGACTCGGCAAGCTGCTCGGCAATATGACCGGCAAGGGACTGGGCAAGATCCTCGGCAATGACGCGGGGAACGTGCTGGGCAAGGGGCTGGCCGGGGGCGGCAAGGGAGCGGGCGGTGCCGCAGGCGGTGCGGGCAAGGCCGCGGGCGGGCTCGGTAAGGGTGCGGGTGGCGCGGGTGCGGGCGGTCTCGGCAAGGGCGCGGGCGGCGCGGGTGCGGGCGGTCTCGGCAAGGGCGCCGGTGGTGCGGGAGCCGGTGCCGCGGGCAAGGGTGCGGGGGCCGCGGGTGCGGGTGCCGGAAAGGGTGCGGGCGCCGCGGGAGCGGGTGCGGGCAAGGGTGCGGGTGCCGCGGGAGCGGGTGCGGGCAAGGGTGCTGGTGCCGCAGGTGCGGGCGTGGGCAAGGGCGCGGGTGCCGCGGGTGACGGCGCGGCCGGAGCGAGCGGCAGGGCCGGTGCGGGCGCCGCGGGTCAGACGATCTCGGAGGAGTCCGCCCGCAAGCTCGGCGAGCGCCTGGGCAACATCATGGGCCGGACCAACGAATCCCTGAACCACGTGGGGGCGGACGGTGCGAGGGGAGCGGCCGCCGGAGCGGTCGGCCGGGAGGTCGTCAAGGACTTCGCGAACGCCTTCGAGAAGAACCTCGGGGACTCCCTCGGCAATGAGACCGCCCGGAACCTGGGCCGCGACTACGGCGAGGCGCTGGTCAAGAACTGGGGCGGCAAGGCCGACTGGCAGGGTCTGACCCATTCGCTGGACGACGCGCTCAAGCCGTACGTGAAGGACCTGGGGGAGAACGGAGTGCGTGCGCTCTCGCACGACCTGCCCGGCTCCTTCGTGCAGACCATCAGCAAGAACATCGAAGGGAACATCGGCTTCCGGATCGGTAACTTCGTCGGCGAGATCGCCGGTGAATCGGGCCACGCCGTGGTCACCGAGGGCATGTACAACCTGATCTTCGGGCCCGAGCACAAGTTCACGGTCAGCGGCTGGACCGCGGCCGCGGGCGCGGCCGGCGGCGTCATGGGCCGGGGAGTGGCCCACGGCTTCCAGGCCCTGCACCACGCGGTCTCGGGCCCCCCGGCCGCGCCGCCGCCGCGCCCCCCGGTCTTCTCGTCCGACTCGCCCACGCCGCCGTCCGGCGCGTCGCGGCCGAGCACGGAGTCGAACGCGACGGTGCGCGACGGCTCCGACCCGAGGAACGACGCCGACAATCGCACGCTCACGGATTCGGCCTCGGACTCCGGTTCCGACAACGTCTCGCTGCGGAGCGGCGACGACAACGCCTCGGACGGCGACAGCCTGTACTACCTGGGCGTAGACGACTTCTCGGACAGCCGGACGCTGCACTCGAGCGACGACGACGGGAACGCCGCACCGTACGACGTGTCCCGGGCGTCCGCCCCTTCCTTCGCCACCAGTTCGAACGACACGAACTTCACGAACGACACGAACTTCACGCACGACGGCAACCTCAGGAACGACAGCAACTTCACGAACAACACGAACGAGACCAACAACTCGAACAACAGCGACACGACGAACAACTCCGGCGACTCGACCACCAACTACCTCACACCCGAGCCCCCCGTCCCGCCGGACTCGGTGTCGGAGCTGGACCTCCTGCTGAACAGCCTCCCTGACGCACCCGAGACACTGCCCTCCCCGGACCAGGTACACGAGAACGTGACGCAGGAGCTCACGGACGTGAACACGCTTCTGGACGGCCTCCCGGACGTACCCGATACCCCGCTGGGCACGGTGCTGTCGCCGGAGGCGGAGCGGCTCCTGGCGGACCTGCCCGACGTACCGCGGAACGACCTTCCGCAGACGTCCGACGACGGCGCGGGCGTGGGGTCGTCCAGTCGGTCCGACGACTCCGGGCCGGTAAACCGGACCGCGAACGACCTCGATCGTTTCCAGGAGCGCCTGGACCGGCTGAAGGACCGGCAGAATTCCGACGAATCGGACTCCGGTGCCGACCTGGCGGCACGGATGGCAAAGCTGCGGGAGGGTGACCCCGACGGCCTCGGCCGCCCCGCACGGGTCGACGAGCTCCGTGAGCAGTACCGCGCGGCCCTGGAGGAGGAGGGCGCCGACGGGCTGGAGCCCGACGGCACAACGACGGGTATCGAAGGCGACGGAGTCCTCCCGTACAACGGCGCGGGCGGCATCGCACCGCCGCCGCGCCCCGTACCGACCGTGTCCACGGGCCAGGGTGCCGGCACCGCCCCCGGCGGGATACGGCAGCAGACACCCACAGGGCCGTCCCCGGACGGGCTCGATGTGCTGTTCCCCGATGTCCCGCAGAACGAGCCCGGTGCCCAGCCCTTCACGGGGGACGAGCCGGACCTCGTGTTCCCGGACGTTCCCAAGGCCCCGCCCGGCACCGAGCCCCCGGCCGGGAACCGGCCGGACACGGAGCGGACCGAGAGCGACAGGAAGGGACCGGCCACCGAGGACCCGCCGAATCCCCTCCGTACGGAGTCGCAGGACGAACTGCCCTTCCGCGACGGCTTCGACGGGCACAACGACGGCGATGTCGATTCGCTGATCGCGCGCCTCGACGAGCTGGGCAGCCTCACCGACGACCCGGTGAGCCGGCTGGATCAGCTGCCCGACGTGCCCGAGGGCCTGACCCCCACGGAGCAGCGCAGGCTGACCAAGGAAGTGGAGCGGGAGACGGACGCCCTGCTGGCGGATGCCCGGCGGGTGGGCGTCGACAGGGAGACACGGCAGCAGCTGAGCGAGCGCATCCGCGACGACGCCCGGTCGGGCAGGCACGCCGACGCCGCCGACGGCCTGCGGGAACTCGGCGACCTCGTCGCCGTGCACGGCCTCGGTGAACGCCTCCAGCAGTTCCGCAGTCATATGGACGGCGGATACGAGGCGCGGGCCGCGCAGCTGGGAATGCGCCGCACGGAGTGGCTGCGCCATGCCCTCGACATCGAGCAGTCGGCTCTCGCCAACGATCCCCGTCGGACGACCCAGTTGCTGGACGACTTCGAGAACCGTCTCGGCACCCTCGGGTCCGAGCTGAGCGCCCGCGCCGACAGCAGCCCCGAGGCGCTCCGGAAGCAGTTGGCCGACAACCGGCGGGCCGATGCGGAAGAAGCGGGCATGGACCGCGAGCGGTTCCGCGAATGGGAGGACCGCCGGGAGCAGGCGGCGACCCCCGAGGATCTCCGCAGAGTGCAGGCTGACTACGACGCCGAGCTGGAGACGTCGCGACGGCTCGCGACCTTGCGGGATCTCGGTGCATCCGAGACGGAGCTGGCCACCTGGAAGAACCGGTTCGCAGGACCGGGGCGGGGAAGCGACCTCGACGCGCAGTACGAACGTCGTACGGTCACCCTCGGCAGGGAGGCCGAACTGGCGTCCTTCCGGGCGAGGCTGGACGCCATGCGCGAGGGCGGCCACCAGCAGGAGTCCTCGGAGCCGCTGCCCCCGCCGCAGGACGGTGACGGCGGTCCCGGCGGTGACGGCACCCCCGGCCGGGACCGGACCGAGGACTCCCGGGCGGAGAATGACCGGATCCTGGAGGAGCGGCTCGACCGGCTGCGCGAGGGTACGGACGACACTGGGATGTCGCGCGAGGAGCGGCAGCAGTGGGAAGACCGGCGCGCGAACGCCGAGGACGACACGGCGAGGCAGGCCATCGAGCGGGAACAGCTCGACCGGATGGCACAGCTGGAGCGCGACCGGCGGCTGAAGGCCATCTCGGACGGCGACCCCGAGGGGGCGGAGCGCGGCACCGAACGCCGCGCCGCATGGCAGAACAGGCTGGACGAGGCGGCGGGCGACCCTCAGGCCATCGACCGGGTCCTCGACAGCTACGACGCCGAGACGGCGGAGCTGAGGCGTGAGGGGCAGGAGCGCCTGGAACAGGAACTGCGTGCTCCGGACCGCTTGCGGGACCTCGACCGCCGTATCGACCGCTCGCTCGACAAGCTGCCCGAGGAGGTACGCGAACAGGCTGCCCACGACGCCCGCACGCTGGTGGAACGCCTGCGGAACCTGGTCACGACCGGCAATGAGCCCGGTACCCCCAAGGTGGACGACGCCGTGTCGCAGAAGCGCACGGACGTCCCAGACACGGATCTGACGGACACGTCCGGCCCGTCGAATGCCGGACCGTCGGCAACCGTGCGCAATCCGGTCTCCCGGACGAACGTCGACGAGGGTGCCGGCAACTCGGCGAAGACCCCGCGGCCGGCCGACTCCGAACGGGACAGGCGTGCTCCGGTGCAGCTGGGCGAGCAGCTGATGGAGGCTCCGCGGCATCTGGACGATGCGCCGGAGTCCGGGGGGAAGGACGGGGACAGCCTTCACTCGCGGGAGCGGGACGACCTGCCGTCGCCGAACGCCCGTCGTGTACGTACACAGACCGAGGACGACACGCAGTCCCTCACCGACACGCGGACCATGTCGGAATCCGAACCGAACAACGACGTCGATCTCAAGTCCGACGACGCGTCCGAGTTCAAGTCCGATGACGCGTCCGAGTTCAAGTCCGACGACGACGCCGACTCCGTGGCTTCCGCGCCCAAGGACTCCGACATCCCCGTGAAGGAGAACGAGGAGCCGCCGGGAGGCCCTGGCGGTGACGGCTCCTCACCGGCAGGCTCGTCGGGCGCGCAGCAGCCCACGGCCCGCGACCAGGCCCTGAACGCGCTCTCGGCGGACGAGTACGAGCAGCGGATGTACCGGGTACGCCGCGACCGTCCGGACCTGACGACAGAGGAGGCACGCCGCGACGAGGTGTTCCGCCGGATCGAGAACCCGGGCGTGAAGGTGGAGAAGGCGGCCTTCGCCCCTCCGCTGCTGAGCGACAACGTGGATCCGCTCCCGCAGGAGCGGTCCAGTGAATTCGTCACGTTCGACGACAACGCGATGCTGCCGAAGTCGATGAAGGGCCACGGGCACGGACGGATCACCATCAGAGGTGCCGACGTGCTGGCCGAATCCGTCGCGAGTCGATGGAGTCTGCGCCCGGGCGGGCTCGACGAGTTGAAGCGCGTGCTCGTCCAGAGTCCGCATACGCTGCTCAGCCCCCGGACCTTCATCCTGCCGACCATGGACGGCGGCCACCGGGAGATCTCCCTCTCGATGGAGAGCTACGGAAACTGGCGCCGCCACGCCGAGCCGTCGGCGTTGGCCGCCGTGGACGACGTGGCCGAGTCCGTACTGCACAAGGACGGAAACGGGAACGAGGGCAGTTCGACCACCTCGAAGACGGAGGGGCCGAAGGCTGAAGGGTCCAAGACCGGCGAGTCGAAGACGGAGGAGCCGAAGGCGGAGGGGTCCGAGTCCGCCGCGTCCACGACCGACGAGTCGAAGACGGACGCCTCCAAGATGGACGCCTCCAAGACGGACGCCTCCAAGACGGACGCCTCCAAGACGGACGCTTCCAAGACGGACAAGTCCGAGACCGACGAGTCGAAGAAGGACGCGTCGAAGACCGCCGGGGCCAAGGCCACCGACGCCCCCGTCAAGATCGAGACCGAACTCCGCACCCGCCCCGGTGCGACGGAGACCAAGACCCTCGGCACCTCCCGCGCCTTCGGAGTGGCGGTCCCGCTCGGGCCCTCCGCGGGGACCGTCGGTGCGTTCGGGTCGGTGTCCCTCAGCGCACGGCGTATGGAGGCCTCCTACACGTACACCCAGGAGAGCCGCGCACAGAGCAGTGTGACCGCGGTCGGCAAGGACGGCAGTCATCTGCATGTGAGCGACCTGCACATCGTCGTCGAGTCCTCGCGCGTCTGGGACAAGAAGGGTCGTGAGCTGTCCCCGGACCAGCAGCAGCCCGGCACCGCCGCGCAGCGGCGCTACCGCATCCAGGACGGGGTCACCTGGCGGGTCCCGGACAGCGTCACCGACCCGGCGATCCCGGACCGGCTGCCCATCGCCTTCGCGTTCGCGCCGGGCGCCCGGCCGCACCTGCTCGCACCGCTGAGCGTCACCACGGAGACCCGGCTGCTGGACTGGGCGCTCGCGAACTTTCCCGAGGCGACCCCCGGCAGCTTCCTCCGCCACCAACTGGCCGATCTGTTCGGCGAGGAGAGCCTGCGCACGATGATCGCGCAGAGCTCCGGCGAGACGGTGGTCAGCGCCCCGCTCTTCGCCGGTCTCGGCAACCGGTCACTGGGCTCCGTCGAGCTCCGGCTGGTCCCGGTCGACGCCACACTGCTCCAGGCGTCCGACAAGACCGAGGTCAAGAAGGCCGACGCACAGCGCTCCACCGCCACCACGGAGAAGAAGAACACCCAGGGCGCCGGGGTCGGGATCTCCGCCGGTCCTCAGTTCGCGCTGCTCCAGCCGGCGGGCACCCTGAGCCTCCAGATCGGGGGATCGGCAGCCCTGACGACCCAGCGTGCGGAGAGCAGCTACAGCGGCAACACGGCGGAGTCCGTGCGGACGCTCAACAGCCGCGGCCACTCGGGGCTCTACGACGTCCGCTTCCGGATCGAGGTGCGCAGGCAGGGCGGCGCATGGGAGTCGCCCGAGCCCACCGGGGCGACCGCCCAGGCCAACCCGAACGGCCCGAACGAGGAAGGCGCCTTCCTCACCGCCACCGTGCAGTTGCCACGGGCTGACGCACGCAGACTGGCCGGCTGGGACGACGGCACCGCACCCCTCCTGGATGCCGAGGCGCCCCCCGCCCCCGCGTATCTGTCGCCGTCGAATCCGGCGACGTTCGGCCTGCACGCGGTCCTGGACCTCGCCGCGACCCGTGACTCGGAAACGGTTCCGCCCCAGGTCTCCCTGACGGACGAACTGGTCGACCGCATCCAGGCCGGGCTGCACCGCGCCTACCCCGACCTGGTGCTTCCGCCCCGGCCGGACACCGCGGTCGACGGCGACCGGAAGTACAACACCGCGGTGCGCAACACCCATCTGCTGCGCCAGGCACTCTCCCGTACGGTGCTCGAAGGCTCCCTCGACCGCCTGACGAGCACCGGACTGCGGATCCAGCTGGAGCAGCTCGACTCCGTCAGCAAGCGGTACGTCGTTCTCACCGTGCGCGCGGAGGCGACGAACCGTCAGTTCGTGGGTGCCCACCACGATCTGGGTCTGGCGAACAACGTCCTGTCGACCCGCCGCGCGGACAGCGCGACCACCCGTACCCACGGCTGGTCGGTCGGCGTCGACGTGGGACTGACCGGGATCGAGCGCTTCGGCGGCACCGGGAGCATCGGCTACCGGTACGGCAGGCAGACCGCCTACGGCATGACGTACGGCCCGACGCTGACCCCGGACGGCGGCATCACCAGCTCCGGGTCGCAGCACCTGTGGTCGTACGACCTGGCCTTCACCGCCGAAGCCACCAGTTTCACCAGGCCGCGCCAGATCGCGCGGACCATGACCGGCGAGCTGCTCAGCACCCGGTGGTTCGTGAAGCAGGCCGCCGGGAGCGTCGACGTCCTGGCCACCGGGCAGGGCGACGGACAGACCGCCCCGGCCCCCGTCACCGGCCGCGTCACCCTTGCCGTACCCGCGTCGCTGTCCGTCCCCTCCACCCTGCCCCTCAACCGGCCGGAGACGGTTACGGCCCCCGTGTCCGTGCCGATGGACCCGGCTCTGGCCGAACTGCTCTCCTCCGGGAAACCCGTCTCCACGGATGACTGGACGCCCCACGCCCTTTTCGGCGGCCTGCACTCCGTGCAGAGCGTCACCTCGCCCGAGGTCGTGGTGCACCACCTCAAGGAACTGCTCGGCTCCGTCTCCGGCAACTCCTGGATCTACGGGACCGACGGGACCCCCGCCTCCGGCGCGCTGGCCGAGGCGTTCACCACCGGTCGCAACGAGGCGGACTTCAGCGACGCGGCGCAGACGGGCAAGCATGTCAGCGACCTGTTCGGGAGGACGGCCGTCACCGACATCACCGCGTCGGTCAGCGCCTGGCCCCAGGTGCGCGGGACGCGCGTGCTCGCCGTCGTCGACTCCAGCGACCTCGCCCTCTCCAACATCGGCTCGGGCACCAGCGGGGCGGGACACTCGGTCGCCCATGTCCGCAGTCACGCCATCTCGTCCCTGCTGGCCTTCCGGGCCAAGCACACCGACGCGTTCCAGACCTCCGGCACCTACGGTTTCACCGCGTCGCCGTACCAGCGCACCAGCACCGCGACCTCGGCCGAGACCTTCTCGGCGAACCCGGCCCACACGGTCCAGTACACCGGACCGATGGTCCTGGTCGGCGCCGATGTGGCCTGGCACCTCGCGGCCCGCTCCCAGCCGTCCGGTCTGCTCCAGGCGCCCATGGAACTGATGCGCGGACGGCCGCCCCAGGGCCGGGTCGTGGAGATCCCCGACGGCCTGCTCGTGTGGATGCCGCTCGCCGAGGCGAGGAAGGCCGGTCTCTTCGACGACGGTCTCACCGCTCCGCCGCCCCAGCAGCTCTACACTGCCGTCGATGCGGCTGCTCATGCCACGCTCACGGTCGGCCGCATCGACATGTCCGAGGCGGTCAGCCGGTTCATGGGCACCCTGATGGAAGACCTGCCGCAGCACAAGAGCTGGCTCGGGCCCAAGAGCCTGCTGGCCGATCAGCTCGGCGGCCTGGCGCGGCAGATGACCACCCTGTCGCCGTCCGGTATGCGCGCTCTCCAGACGGGCATGGAGAACGGCGGCACCTCCCTGCGTCTGGCCCGGAACAAGATCGGGCCGGCCAGGGACGCCAGTCTCACGGTGACCCTGGAACGGTCCGGATTCACCCCCGGTGCGCTGCGCCACGACGTGAAGCCCACGATCACCCGGCCCACGTCCACGGCGGAGACTGTCACGGAGAAGCTGGCGCGCGGGTACGAGGCCGGCTACCGGCTCGGCGAGGTGCCCACCATCTGGGACCGTCCGGGTCTCCGGAGCGGCGGCTTCACCCTCGACGACCGGGTCGGGTCCACCCGCTCGTCGTCCCTGGCACACGCGGTCACCGACGCCGTCAGCGCCCAAGTGGCCTTCGAGGGACCGGTGGTGACCGGTCGGACGACGTTCAGCGTCACCTTCGCCCTGGAGCTGCCCGACGGGACAGTGGTCCCTCGCACGTATCGCGTCGGCGAAACCGAGGTGGTGCTGCCGCTGAGCCTCGCCCGGCCGCAGAAGACCGAACAGCAGACAACCGAAGCCCGGACGACCGAACCGCAGAAGACGGAAACGCAGAAGACCGAACCGAAGAAGACCGAACCGCTGGCGGCCCGCACACCCCGGGATGCCGCACGCCCGATGCTGCTTCCCCCTGATCAGCAGCAGGCCGTTGCGCTCCGGGAGCGCAGCACGGCGGGCAGGAAGCTGTTCGCCACCGGCCCGGAGAGTGTCGTCGTCACCACCGTCGGCGGCATCACTGCGCTCCGGGACGCCGCGGCGTACGCCGTCGACCTCGCTGTCAAGGGACGCGGCGCCACGACCGACGCCGCGACGGAGATGCCCACGAACAGCAATGGCCGTTATGTGCGGAAGACGGTACTGACGCGGCCCGGCACCGCCGCCGGTGAAGTCCTCAAGGGGGGCATCAGCACCGACGTGCTGAGCGCCTACCTTCCGCAGATGATCCGCGACAGCCTGACCGTGACGCTGCACGACACCACGTCGACGATCGGCGGGACGGACGCGACCCTGAAGATCTCCGCCGACGTCGATCTGTCGCGGGCCCGGCTGCTGGCCGTGGACCCGGGCGCGGGACTCGGCGGCAGCCGGCGGACCATGGACAACGACACCTACACGGGTGACACCACCGAATCGCACATGCCGTCGATGACCGCGGGACCGGCCTTCCAGACGCAGCCCCTGGTGCAGGCCACGGCCACCGCGCCGGGCTGGACGGACTCCGACGTGGCGGGCGGTGCCGCCGACCGCCGTACCTCCGCGCTGACCACGCTCAAGCCCTTCGCCGGCGGCGCCGTGCTCATCCAGGCACCCCTGCACGTACTCCAGACGGCGAAGGCATCGCACCGCATCGCGGACCTGCCGGTCGTCCCGTCGATGCTCAGGCCCGGGACCCGGCCGCCGGTCACCGTCGAGCACACGGTGCAGGACGGGGTGACGATGTGGGTGTCGTTCGACGTCGCCCGGGAGCACGGACTGCTGCCACCCGAGGTCGAGGCCGCTGCGGACACCGTCAAGGAGCAGACCAAGAAGTACACCAAGGCCGCCACGAAGGCGGAGACGGCCGAGCGGCGCCTGCGCGCACTCGACAGCGAGGTCACCTCCCTCCACACGGAGCTCCGGCGCCTCCTGGAGACGCCGGCTCCCACCGGCACGGACGTGGCCGCGGCGCGGGAGAGGCTCGCCACGGCCCACTCCCGGTACGCCGAAGCCCAGCAGGACCTGGCCAACCATCGCCGCGGCCTCGCGACCGCCGAGCAGCACCTCGCCGCTGCATCCGAGGCCGCCTGGAACGCGGTCGACCACTACACGATCACCGGTCCCCGCCCCTCCGATACGCCGCCGGTCACCTGGAGCGAGCCGGCCAAGGCCGCAGCCGACGAACAGGCTCCCGTCACGGTCGCCGGCTACCCCCCGCTCGCCGAAGCCGTCGAAGGGCCGGTGTCCCTGGAAAGCACGGTGTCCCACGAGGGCCCGGCCGCCGACCTCACCGGACCGCCGCACCTCGTCACACGGGAGGACGTCCTCGCCCGTACGGAGGTGTGGCTCGACAACGCGGGGCCGCTGTCGGACACGGACGCCGTACGCCGGGAACAGATCAAGGCGGCGGGCTGGGCGCAGCGCCTGCGGACGGCGGACGCCGCCTACCGGTCGTCGCTGGAGGCCGTACTGGCCGCGCGGTCACCCCTGAGGGCTGCCGAGCTCCAGGAGGCCCGAGCCCGAAAGGCAACGGAGCGGGCGGAGACCGAGGGAGGGCTCGACGCGGTCGATGCCGAGCTGAAGAACGCACGGTCGGTGTATGACCGGGCAGTCGCACAGCTGACGGCCGACTACCGCGAACTCGCCCTGGTGCAGACGCACTTCGAAGCAGTGGACGTATCCACCCGAGGAGTCCTGGAGCCGCAGGCCGAAGGCAGCGCCCCCCGCGTCGTCACCCCCTGGCACCCCGCGCCCGAACCCGAGGGCTACGTCCGCCCGGCCGACGCGAAGTCCGCCCCCGAGCCCTACACCGCCGAGGGCGAGGACTCACAAGGGCGCCCGGTCAGTCTGAAGTCGCCGGACGGCCGCGTCCTCCACCTCGTGGAGCCGCCCTCCACCGGACCCGCGCACCTCGACATCGGTACGAGCTTCCACCGGTCCCTCCTCGACGCGGTCGAGCGCGCCCATCCGGGGCTCCTCGCCAAACTGGGGCTCCACGCGTCCGGCAGAAGTCTTTCCGCCGCCGATGTCGAGCACTTGAGGCAACGCCTCGCCGACCGGCTGTTGGCGGACCGCGACGAACTCGGGGAGTTCCTCGCGATCGACCCCCAGGAGCGGTTCACCGCACAGGAACTGGCCGACGCGGGAATCGTGCTCAGCGAGGCACAAGCCGCCGAACACGCCGCCTCGCGCAGCCGCCTCCCGGATACCGTGGCCGCCCGGCTGACCCCCGACCAGCGCCTGGACCTGGCCCGTACGACACTGCTGCGGTCCGGCGACGGGCAGATCGGCGACCGCAAGGACGCGGGCTGGAACCACTCCGCGGGAGACCTGGCGGCACTGCTCGCGGCCCGTGTGCTCGGGGTTCCGGTCACTGTGGTCCAGTCGGACCTGAACCATCTGACGTTCGCCGCTCCTGGAACGGACACGGCAGGGAACACGCGGTCGGGCGTGGTGCTGCACCTCGCGGACGAGCGGTACCGGCCCGCGGTGCCGGTCGCGACGGACGACCTGCTGCTCAACGCCGACTCGGAGATCACGCAGCAGCCGGCCGACACGGTTGTGTCCCGGAGCACCGCGACCGCGTCGGCCGGCGATGCGTCTCCTGCCGGTCCGGTCCACTACGTGGGCGCCGGTCTCGGTCCGTCGGCCCTGGTCCCCAAGGAACTGAATTTCGTCTGGCTGGGTGGCGAACTGACGGACGGTGCCCGCGCCAACCTCCGGACATGGGCGGCCAAGGCAGAAGAAGCACAGTGGAAGCTGACGATCTGGACGGACGAGGGCGGCCAGCGCAACAACAAGGCGTTCCTCAAGCACCTGGTGGATTCCGGCACCGTTCATCAAGGCCGGGTCGAGGACCTGTTCAAAAAGGACAAGACCTCCGGCGGGGAGAAGCTGCCCTCCAAGGTGTCCAAGCTGTATCAGGCCGCGCGTAAGGAGAACAGCTTCGCGATGGCCTCCGACATCGCCAGGTACGCCCTCCTCCACAAGCACGGCGGGGTGTATCTGGATGTGGACCTGGGCCCGGGAGAGGTGGTGCTGCGTCCCGAGGGTGTGACGATGCCCAAGGGCGATGACACCCTGCCGATGTTCGGTCCCATGCTTCGCGACCCCAAGAGCGTACGGAGACTGCTCGGACTCGAAGAGAACGCACTCGTGACCGCGGACCATATCCACCAGGCCGCCGAAGTCGCTTACCGGGAGGGGCGCTTCGGGAACCAGTTCATCGTCACGCATCCCCGAAGCCGCTTCATGAAGCAGGTTCTGGACAATCTGCCGGACATCAACAACAAGGACGCCTATGCCAGGGGTGTCCTTGAGCTGGCCATAAAGTCGAAGAACGTGGGCGCCAGTACCGGTCCGATATTCCTCCTGCGGCAGTTCAACGAGCACATCAAGTCCCTCGACACCACGCAGGGGCCGAACATCCGGTTCGGGCCGCCCGCCGAGTTCCGTGTCCGGGCAGCCGAGTGGGCGGACTGGACGCGTCTGGACTGGCTGACCGACGAGAGCGAGAACCAGGAAGCCCCCCAGAGCACGTCCGCGCCCGCCCGGCGCGAAACGCTGGCCAAGCGCCTCGGCGACACCGTCAGGACAATCAAGGGCTCAATACGGTGGGGCAGCGGCAGGTCCGGTTCGGACACAGCACTGCTACCGAACAACGGGACACTGCTGAGCGGCCTCGACCCCGCACCGCAACGGCTGGAACAAGGCAACGGGACACCGAAGGACGAACTCGTCGGCAACGACGGCCGGAAGATCTCCTTCGAGCAGGCACGCCAGAACCTTCGCACGATCCGGGACGCCACGGGCGAGGTCATCGGATACGCCTCGCACAGCGACCGGGACTGGGCCCCACGCAACGACTTCTACACGAAGTACCGCGCCGACGAGACGTCCTTCAAGGCCTACCGGACGACGGACGACGGCAAGTTCGTCCCCGTGGCCGAGGACGAAGCGTCGCCCCGCACCGTTCCCTGGCACACCGGTACGAACACCCCGGCCGGGCAGCGGACACCCGAACCGGTCTTCTTCGACGCGCACGGCTCCCAGGACGGCGTCAAGCTCCACATCGCCGGCGACCTTCCGCTTGAGGTGGACGGTGCGCAGTTCGCGCGCTTCATGGAGTCCCTGAGGGATCCCGACCAGCCTCCGGCTCCGGTGGTGCTCGTGGCCTGTGACACGGCGAGCGTCCGCTCCACGGATGGTGGAAGCGTCGTGCGGGACGCGGCACGGGCGGTGCCCGGACGCCGTTGGTACGCCCCCGATGTCGCGGTCGGCCACGTGGGACCGTCGGCCGGAGCCGCCGCGGGCGGGGCAACCGGAGTGCTGGCCCTTCTCCAGGACCGGACGACCGGACGCCAGGGCCGGTGGGTGACCGCGAGCGAGCCCACCGAACTCGAAACCCTTCTCACGCGGGAGAAAGGACAGACCCACCAGGACACCGACGGTCCGGACCTGCTGCTCAACGCCGACTCGGAGATCACGCAGCAGCCGGCCGACACGGTTGTGTCCCGGAGCACCGCGACCGCGTCGGCCGGCGATGCGTCTCCTGCCGGTCCGGTCCACTACGTGGGCGCCGGTCTCGGTCCGTCGGCCCTGGTCCCCAAGGAACTGAATTTCGTCTGGCTGGGTGGCGAACTGACGGACGGTGCCCGCGCCAACCTCCGGACATGGGCGGCCAAGGCAGAAGAAGCACAGTGGAAGCTGACGATCTGGACGGACGAGGGCGGCCAGCGCAACAACAAGGCGTTCCTCAAGCACCTGGTGGATTCCGGCACCGTTCATCAAGGCCGGGTCGAGGACCTGTTCAAAAAGGACAAGACCTCCGGCGGGGAGAAGCTGCCCTCCAAGGTGTCCAAGCTGTATCAGGCCGCGCGTAAGGAGAACAGCTTCGCGATGGCCTCCGACATCGCCAGGTACGCCCTCCTCCACAAGCACGGCGGGGTGTATCTGGATGTGGACCTGGGCCCGGGAGAGGTGGTGCTGCGTCCCGAGGGTGTGACGATGCCCAAGGGCGATGACACCCTGCCGATGTTCGGTCCCATGCTTCGCGACCCCAAGAGCGTACGGAGACTGCTCGGACTCGAAGAGAACGCACTCGTGACCGCGGACCATATCCACCAGGCCGCCGAAGTCGCTTACCGGGAGGGGCGCTTCGGGAACCAGTTCATCGTCACGCATCCCCGAAGCCGCTTCATGAAGCAGGTTCTGGACAATCTGCCGGACATCAACAACAAGGACGCCTATGCCAGGGGTGTCCTTGAGCTGGCCATAAAGTCGAAGAACGTGGGCGCCAGTACCGGTCCGATATTCCTCCTGCGGCAGTTCAACGAGCACATCAAGTCCCTCGACACCACGCAGGGGCCGAACATCCGGTTCGGGCCGCCCGCCGAGTTCCGTGTCCGGGCAGCCGAGTGGGCGGACTGGACGCGTCTGGACTGGCTGACCGACGAGAGCGAGAACCAGGAAGCCCCCCAGAGCACGTCCGCGCCCGCCCGGCGCGAAACGCTGGCCAAGCGCCTCGGCGACACCGTCAGGACAATCAAGGGCTCAATACGGTGGGGCAGCGGCAGGTCCGGTTCGGACACAGCACTGCTACCGAACAACGGGACACTGCTGAGCGGCCTCGACCCCGCACCGCAACGGCTGGAACAAGGCAACGGGACACCGAAGGACGAACTCGTCGGCAACGACGGCCGGAAGATCTCCTTCGAGCAGGCACGCCAGAACCTTCGCACGATCCGGGACGCCACGGGCGAGGTCATCGGATACGCCTCGCACAGCGACCGGGACTGGGCCCCACGCAACGACTTCTACACGAAGTACCGCGCCGACGAAGTCCTGTTCGCGCACTACCGGGCCACGGACGAAGGGGGTGCCGTACTCGACACCGACAGCGACACGGACTCCCCGGCCAACGAGGTCCCCTGGCAGGCCGACGCACCGGCACGGGATGCGAAGGAGCCGGTCAGGCCGCTGTTCTTCGACGCGCACGGCACCGAGAACGGCATCGAACTCCATGTGGTGGGCGAAAAGCCCCTGGTCGTCGACGGTGCCCGGTTCGCGCGTTTCATGGAGACGCTCAGGGACCCGGCGCAGCCCCCGGCTCCGGTCGTACTGGTCGCGTGCGAGACGGCGAAGATCCGCAGTGGCGACGGCGGGAGCGTGGCGACGGACGCGGCACGTGCCATACCCGGACGTCTCTGGTACGCGCCCGACACCGAGGTCGGCCACGCCGGACTGTCGAACGGCTCCGACGGCGTCAGGGGTGTGCTGGGTCTGCTCGCGGACCCCGTCGCACAGCGCCGCGGTGCGTGGATCGTGGCGGGAGAGTCACTCGAAACCGGCCCGGCCTTCGTCCCCGGCACGCAGGGGGAACCGGTACCGCCCACCACCACGTTCTCGGACATGATCTTCGAAACCCTCAACTCCGCCCCGCGGCTCGGACCGGTTGTCGAGCAGCCGGCGGCAGGACCTTCGGTCAGCATGGCGCCGCTTCATGTTCCCGATAGCCCGTCAGATGCGCAGGTGCTGAGTCGTCGAGCTCGCCAGGTGCCCTTCCCCGCCGACCCCTCAACCTGGGTGGAGCGTCGGAAGGAGGTGCCGAACGGGCATGTCGGGCGTCTGCATGTCGAAAGGTTCGACCCGGCCATCGACGCCATGAGCCGCCACAGTGTTCCCGGCACGCTGGCCGGCTCGCAGACCCTGATGCGCGCCGAGGTCTCCCGCATCGAGGCCCACAACGGCACATGGGTGCGCGACCATGTCGTGACGCTCCCCGTCCGCCTGGCCGGCAGTGGCTTGTCCGAGCAGGATCTGGCCGGCCTTCGGGCAGGCGTCCAGGGCGCGCTGGACGAGCACTTCAACGCAGTCGGCTACGCGCTTCCGCGCTCCGGTGATCAGTTCAATGTCGAGCTGCGACTGGTCCATGACGACGATCACCCCGAGCATGTGATCGTGAGCCGGTCCGACAACCCTGGCCGCTCCGACCAGCGGCACTGGAACCTCGGGCAGCCCACCGAGGACCACAGGTACCTGCCGGTGGTGATCCACGAGGTCTTGCACTACCTGGGCCTGCCCGACGAGTACCGGGACCGGGACTTTCTCTTCCGCCGGAACGTGGACAGCGTGGCCGTCCACACCGATGGCTTGATGGCCGACACCGCGCGCCTGGCGCCGCTGCCAGAGCGCTATCTGGCAGCCATCGAGGACACCGTCGACCTCAGCACCGTCTTCCACGACCACCCCCTCACCGCCCCAGGCGAGAACCCCGCAGTCCAGCGCGACCACCGCCCCACCACCGACCCGACCCTTGACCGCTGGCCCACGTCACGCTCACCCGGTACCCCCGCTGACGCTCCGACGACGGCAACGCCGGGCGCGCTCCCGACCGATGGCCGCGGGGTCGGGGACAGCGAGATCATCGACAGTTGGCGGGCTCTGTCGACGCTGCCGCGGGCGCGGCGCTCCAACGCTCTGCGGCGCATCGATACGGCTGTCCACGAGTGGGCGAACGGCGGCCGGCAGCTGCCTGGTGCCCATGACACCAACCAGCGTCAGTTGGAGGCCATCCTCGATGCCGTGGAAGCGTGGAAGTCAGGCAAGAACGGCCCCAGCGACCGTACCGGGGCGGTCGACCGCCTCACCGCACACGTCCGGTCCGAGCGGGACGATCTGCACCAGCGCATCGCCGAGCGGGCGCACCAGGCACAACTTCTCGACCGGTACGCCCGTATCCATCCTGATGTGAGCGACTTCGCGGGCCGACGGTTGCCGGATCAGGTCGATCCGGCGAACAACACCACGCACCACATCTTCACTGGCGACCGCACCCACCACGGCGCTTTGTCGGACGGTGCGCTCGATGCTGCCGATGAGCTCTCGCGCCAGCAGTTGGCGGCCAAGCGGGATCAGGCGGCGGCTGGTGGGGTGGCCGTCGACGCGGGTGTGTCCGCCGATCGTGTACGGGAGTTGATGGAAAGCGCCCGCAACGACCTGACCCGCTCCACGCTCTACCCGGAACTCAACTCCTATCTCGACCGGGCCAACCAGGCCGAGGCACTCGACACCGGCTCCCACCTCGGGAACCTGACGCCTGTGGTCGAGGACATCCACGGCACGCAGGTCACCGTCCACGGGGACCCCACGGACAGCCTCCGCGACGCTCGGATCGACAACTTCCGCAAGGCCGTAATCACAGTGCAGGAGGCCGGCTTCCACGTTCCCGATGTCGAACTGCACCTGCCCAAGTACGGCCGGTTCCTGGAAGTCCACAACGACCTTGTCGTCGAGCGGAGCGGGGGCCGGCTACAGCGCGCCGAGTACCTCGCACCCAACGCGGTGATCGCCTCGCCCGATGTCGTCGGCAATCCGTTGACCAACAAGCTCGCCGGCAATCGGTACCGCTACCTCTCGACCGAGCTCGACCCCTCCGGCGTCGGCACGATGGTGCATGAACTGGGCCACTTCCTGCACTACGCCAACGCCCGTGCCCAGTACCACGATCTGGCCTTCACACAGTTCGCCGGCCGCAGCGGGCAGGACGGCGACGCCGTACCCCATCAGGCTCACGCCCTTGGGGTGAGCGCCTACGCCGCCGGCAACCCCCGCGAGTTCGTGGCGGAGGTCTTCACCGGGCTGGTGTACGGGAAGCCGTTCTCGCCCGAGGTCATGCGGATGTACCACGGGCTCGGGGGCCCCGACCCAACTCCACGGACGGACGTCAGGTCTCCTTCGGCCAGGTCTGCGGAGGCCTCCGGGTGATGCGTGACACCGACGGCCGGACGCTGGGCTACGCGTCACACACCCCGCAGCACTGGGCGCCCCGGGATGCCTCGCCCGATGTCGTCGGCTTCGCGCGTTCCATGGAGACGCTCAGGGACCCGGCGCAGCCCCCGGCTCCGGTCGTACTGGTCGCGTGCGAGACGGCGAAGATCCGCAGTGGCGACGGCGGGAGCGTGGTGACGGACGCGGCACGTGCCATACCCGGACGTCTCCGGTACGCGCCCGACACCGAGGTCGGCCACGCCGGACTGTCGAACACCTCCGACGGCGTCAGAGGTGTGCTGGGTCTGCTCGCGGACCCCGTCGCACAGCGCCGCGGTGCGTGGATCGTGGCGGGGGAGCCACTCGAAGGTCACCGACAACATCGAAATGCTCGATACCCTGGAGGCCATGAAGTTGTCGGGCCCGGCGTCCTCGGGGCCGATCCCCCTGCTCCAGGTGCTCAATGTCCACCTGCGTGATGAGTTCGGGGTGATGAACCACATACGCGGCGAGTTCCCGCGGTTCCAGCGCCAGGGAAGGCACTTGCACGACGCCATGGACTGGCTGACGGCCGAAAACGAGAACCAGGGTTACGAGCAGATGTGACATGCCGTCACATCGCCTGGTGCGGGCGGGTATCGAGTGCTCTCATCAGCAAACGAAGAGAATGAAGAGAATCAATGACAGGGAAAGAGGGGCGACCTGTGAAGCGAGAGCGGTCCAGCGAGGAGAGCGAGTCCGGCAACGGCCGGGGCGGGGCCTCGGGCGGAACGGTTCCGGACAGTTCGCAGGGCGCGGTTCCCGGGAGCATAGGCGCCCCGTCCGCGCCCTCGTCCCGCACGGTGACAGAGGGCGGGGGCACTTCGGTCACCGGCGGCAAGGACGGCGGCGCGCGGACACCGACCTCGTCGAAGTCCGGCCCGGAGGAGGCCGAGGAACCCGCGGCCCAGGCCCCGGCGGTGGTGCACGCGGCCGGGGTCTCCATCGGCAGGACCACGTCCGAGCCCGAGGAACAACCGGGCGGTGAGGACTCGGCGGTTGCCCAGGAAGAGGCGGCACCGACGGCCGGAAAGACCGCGGTGGTGGCCACCACCGCCACCACCACTGCTGCGGGCACTGCCTCCGCGGCCTCGTCGGGTGTCGCGGAGAGCACCGCCGGGAAGACGGCCGAGGCGAGCACGTCGTCGTCCGCCACGGCCGCCGCGGAACCGACGCCCGCAGGGGGGCGCTCCGCATCGGAGGAGGCAATTTCCGAGGAGACCGCTTCCGAGAGGACCGCCACGGAGCCGGCTGCCGCTGCCGCGACGGCCGGCTCCACCACGGCGGCCGTCGCGGCCGGTCGGGCCACCACCACGGCCGCCGTCTCCGCCGCGTCTTCGTCCAGCCCTCCCGGCGGTGCCGCGGCAGGGGAGGGCGGCGCCCCGGAGCGCCCCGGCCGGGTGTCGCGCCCGATGGTGGTCGCGGCAGCCTTCGCCGGTGCGCTGCTTCTGGCGACCCCGTTCGTCGTGGCGGGCGCCCAGAAGGACGAGGCCAAGCCCGAGAGCCGCGAAGCGGCGGCGGCATGGAAGGAGGACGGCCGGGCCGGTGGTTACGTACCGGGCACCGACCCCGACAGCCCCGAGGGCAAGCGGGCCGCCGGTGGCGACAAGCAGGGTGTTACCCCGGCCCGGGGTGACAGGGGCCCCGTCGGTGACGTACGCGCGGACACGGGGGACGGGCGGAAGCCCGCGGACGGGTCGGCCGAGGCGGAGACCAAGGGCGCCAAGGGCAGCAAGGGCAGCACCACGGGTGCGGCCGACAAGACGGCGAAGAGCGGTTCCGGCGACAAGGCCCCCGCCGGCACGGGCTCGGACACTCCCACCAAGGCCCCCTCGGCCGGTTCGGCGCCCAAGTCGGCGCCCGCCGTGGTGTACAGCGGCGTGTCCGGACCGGAGTGCCCCACCCAGCGCTTCCAGAAGTCGGGTTACTACAGCGACGGCAAGGAGGGCTGGGCCACCCACAGCGGCGGCTTCGGCGGCTACGGCTGCGCGGGGAAGTACCTTTCCATGCCCATGTCCGGCAGTTCCTCCAAGGACTCGGGCGGATCGGCGACCTGGCTGTTCGACCTGCCCGCCACCGCCAGGAAGTGCAGCATCTCCGTCCACGTGCCCGGGAGTTCCGACATCGTACGGGTCGGTGGCAACCCGAGCTACTACACCGTGTACGACCGGTTCCTGCCCAGGACCAGTAACCTGGTCGGCTCCTACTACGTCCGCCAGAAGGAGCGTCGCGGCACCTGGTACAACGTGCCGGGCACCTTCTCCGTCGACGCCAAGAAGCTCTCCGTGCAACTGCACGACCGGGGCGAGGACAACAACTACGAGCACCACGCGATATCCGCGCTGAAGGTGACCTGCACCGGCTGAGAAACCGGCTCGACACCACTGAGAAACCGGCTGCGTAACCGGCCGGCGGACCGGTCCGCCCGCGCCCCGCGCAACGTACGAACGCGGCAGGCGCCCCGATCCCCAGGAGGCCTTCACCTCCGGGAATCAGGGCACCTGCCGCACCCGTGCCGCTGTGGCGCCACGGGCTCGCCCGGCCGCCCTTCCAGACCTTCCGCTTGTCGGTAAAAAAATAGAAGCATCCGGCCTCCGGGGAGCTACCCGTCATGCAGCTGACCAGCAGCGTCGCGGGCCGGGAGGCAAGCTGCAAGCACCTTGACGTCGCGGCACTCTTCCACCGCCGCAGCCCCGACCTGCAGGCCCAGATCGAGGCACAACTGGACGCCACCTCGGCCCTGTCACCCAGGACCAGGATGCCGAGCGCTCCCGCAGGGCCCTGATCGGACTGTGGCATTTGGAGCTGCGAAGGCTCCTGACCGCGCACCCCGACGCGGCTGCGGACCTGAGGGCGGAGACGGCCGAGATCCGGTCCGAACTGCCATCGGCGCTGGACGAGTGGGTCCAGCACAACACCGCCCGTGACCACGGCGTGGTCAACGCCGTGCAGCACGGCACCCAGCCCGTCCACTACATGGACTCCCCGCGTGCGCGGCGCGTGGCGGGCCTGGCGCCCGAAGAGACGGGCTGACCGTGGACTTACCGGACGATCCGCAGGACAGCATCGTGTACACCCAGATCATCACGGACACGGGCGACGGCCGGGTAAACGCAGTGCAGCACGGGGACCAGTACAACTACATCTACCGTGGCACCCCGCCCTACCAGGTGGAGCCCTTCCCCTTCACCGCCCCGGCCGCCGTGCCCGCCTGGTTGGCCCGGGTGCCCAGCCGGTTGCTGGCCGCCCGGCACCGCGTGGTTCCCTTCTTCCCCCGCCCTGAGCCGGCACTTCTGGAGTCCTGGCGCGACGACGCGTCGCCAGGCCTGTCCGTACGCCTGGTCCATGCCGAGGGCGGGTCGGGCAAGCCCCGCCTGGCCGCAGAGCTGGCCGCGCGCTCCTCCCGGGCCGGGTGGGCCGTGGCGCTGGCGCGCCACCGCAGCGAGGTCGCCTCGGCCGGAGGTGGAGACGAGACCCTGACCGTGCGGCCTCCCGGCCTGGTGATGGTCGTGGACCATGCCGAGCGCTGGCCGATGGAGGACCTGATCACCTTGGTGCGCCAGCACCGTGACGCCGCCCGTGACCGGCTGCGCATCCTGCTGGTGTCCCGCCACGTCGGCACCTGGTGGCAAGGCTTGGTGCACCAGTTCGCGAAGCTCGACATCCTCGACGTCCAGGCCCTCGGGCTCAAGGCGCTGCCGGACGCCCCCGGCGTACGTGCCGGCATGTACATCGCCGCCCGCGACCGGTTCGCCGAGATCTTCGGCCTCGGCTCCCCTGCCCGGATCGGCGTGCCCGACCGCCTCGATGCCCCGCTGTTCGCCCTGACCTTGACTGTGCACATGCGCGCCCTCGTCTTCGTGGACGCCGCCTCCCGCGGGCAGGCGCCCCCGACCGGCAGCGGCCAGGCGAGCCTCTCCTCGTACCTGTTGGACCGTGAACACGACTACTGGCGTTCCGCACACGACCAGGGCCACGGACCCGTGAGCACGACCGAGCAGAGCATGGGCCGGGTGGTGTACGTGGCCACCCTCACCGGTTCCCTGTCCCTCGCCGACGCCGCAACGGCCCTGGCCCGCGCCGGTGTCGCCGGCAGCGCGGCGGCCAGCGGGCCGTTGATCGAGGACCACAGCCGTTGTTACCCGCCCACGGAACCCGGCCTGGTACTCGACCCGCTCTACCCCGACCGCCTCGGGGAGGACTATCTCGCTCTGACACTGCCCGGCCGCGAAGTGGAGTTCGGACGCCACGCCACCGACCCCTGGACGATCACCGCGCCTGCCCACCTGTTGGCACCCGGCGACCAGGACAGCGCGCCGGCCGCGTACACCCGCCAGGCCCTGTCCGTCGTGATCGAGGCGGCCCACCGTTGGCCCCACCGGGGCCACCCGGCATCTTGACCCGCTCCTGCGACGGCACCCCACTCTTGCCCTGGCCGCCGGCGACCTGGTCCGCTACCGACTCTTCGACAACGACCTGCTCGGCCTTGAGACCGTGGCATCTGTGAGCGGAGGGACGCAGGTAGCCCGGCGTACGCGCCGACAGACGGTCGCAGGGGCGGCAGCCGACGTCCAGGGCGCGTCGATGGTCGAGCTGGCGAACGCGGTGGATGAGGTGTTGCTCGGCCTCGGGGACGGCGTGAACCGCGTTGAGCGCAAGCAGTACCGGGCGTATCAGCGTCTGCGGAACTTCGCCTGCGTCTGCCCGCCCCAGCGGAGCAAGCTCCCGGTCTACCTGAAGGCCGACCCGAAGGACGTCGACCTCGTTCCCGGGGTCACCCGGGACGTGTCCGGGCTCGGCCATCACGGGACGGGCGACTTGGAGGTGCAGCTCCGCACGTCGAGGGACGTGGAGCGTGCGCTGCGTCCCTGCACCTGTCCGCCGCGAACCACTGCTGGTTCGAAGCCCCGGGGAAGGCGCTGTGTCTCAAGCTCGGCGGCGCCAAGTCCGCGAACGCACCGCTGACCGGGCTGTGCGACAGCGCCCGCTGTCCGCAAGCAACACACCACCTCGTCCACCGATCCGTCTGGCAGACGGCAGACGGCAGACGGCAACCGACAACGGCACCGCACTACTGACCAGCCCCCGCATTCCCGCCGGAGAGAAGGCGCGCCTGCGAAGTGAGCACGAGCGGTCCCAGCGCGTCCTGGAAGAAATCGACAAGGCCAGCGGAAAGGTCGAATGACGGGGCCCTCACCCCCGAACAGCGCGAGCAGACCGAGCGGCGGATCCGCGCGGCTATCGACCGCATGCTGGGCGGGCAGATCCCGGCAAACAAAGCCTGCGACGTCAAGGCCCTCGCCCGCGAAGCCGGTGTCTCCCGTGCAACCCTCTACCGGACCTGGGGGCGCCTCAAGGACGAGTTCGAACAACGACGGCCCGCCGGCCAGCAGCCTGACCCGCGCGAGGCCCGAATCGTCCGCCTGCGAGCACACAACCAGCGACTCACCGGCAAACTCGCTCGCACCCACACCGAACTCACCCAACTCAAGGAACGCCATCAAGTGTTCCTGCCGGCCCTGGTCGCCAAAGACGACGAACTTCACCGGCTTCGACGCCAGTTGAGCACGATCAACCCCATCGGCGCTGCAGGCGTCGTCCCTCTGCCCCGCCGATAAACTCCTCTTGCGCGTGCTGGACGGTAGAGAGGTGGTCGTCGTTGAGTGAGAGGCCGAGAAGACGTGGATGTGTATGAAGCCGTGGACAGTCGCCGGGCCGTGCGGGCGTTCAGCGATGAGCCCGTGCCCAAAGAAGTACTCGAACGAGTGCTGACCGCGGCGACGCGGGCTCCATCGAGCGGGAACCTCCAACCGTGGCATCTGTACGTTGTGGCCGGTGAGCCCTTGGCCGAACTGAAGAAGCACGCGACGGCCAGGGCACTGGCAGGAGACCCGGGTGATGAGCGGGAGTATCCGATGTACCCGGCAGAACTGACCTCGCCGTATCTGGACCGCTTTTCCGCCGCTGCTGCCCAGCGGTACAAAGCGCTGGGAATCGAGCGCGACGACCCCGACAGGCCCATGAAGATCGCCGCCTTGAACTCGGAGGCGTTCGGGGCGCCGGTCGTACTGTTCTGCTACCTCGACCGGACGATGGGGCCCGGGCAGTGGGGGGACGCGGGGATGTACCTACAGACGGTCATGCTGTTGCTGAGGGCGGAAGGGCTGCACAGCTGTCCCCAGGTGATGTGGACGATGTATCGCAAGACCGTCAGCCGCACAGTCGGAGCCGATGACAGGCTCGCACTGTTCTGCGGTGTCTCGGTGGGGTTCGAGAAGGAAGACGTGCCACGGCTGCGTACCGAGCGCGCGGGCATGACGGAAACAGTGAGCTTCATCGGAGCGTGACCGTCAGGCGGTCAAGATCTACGGGCCAGACCCTATGAGCCCCGGTCCCTCATAGGGGCCGTCCGGCCCGGCCACTCATACGAGCTGAGATTACGGCCTTGGGACATCGGTACAGCCGTTGGCGTTGAGATTGATCACGGTCTCTAGCCTTCGCGTTTCAGTTGAGGTCGGCTGAATTGGGTTGGTGTCGTCGGCGTTGATTGTCGAGTGCTGGGCGAGGGTGGGCATCGCGAAGGCCCGGCGCGGTGGTCGGGTTCTCCAAGGTCCTTCGGGTCATGGAGGGTTGGGGATTCGCCGGTCAGCCGACGGGGCGGGGTAGTGCGGCGAGGCGGTGGAAGGCCGTGGCCAGTTCGTGTCTCCAGGGCCAGGTCGCTGATATTCGTAGATGGAGTCGGCGTCCGCCGCGGGTGAGGCGGGCGGCTGCGTGCAGCAGCCGGTAGCGGAGCTTCTTGGGTTCGGCAGCGGCCAGGTCGCCGTCCAGCAGCAGCACGCGGGTCCAGGCGAGGAGGTCGATGGCTGCGAGGCTGAGTTCGAGCCAGGCGGCGTTGATGGTGAAGTGGCGGGAGGGGAAGCAGCCGAAGCCGGTGGTCTTCCCGCAGCGGATGTGGTCTTCGACGGTGGCGTGTCCGCGGTGGCGGACCTCCAGGAACTGCGCGGAGCCGCTGCCGAGGTAAGGGGTAACGGTAAAGAATATCTGGTGTCGCAGGCCCTCGTCCTGGTCGAAAAGGGACAGCTGTGCTCCGGGGTGCGGATGCTCTCGGCGCATGATGATGCGGGTGCCGGCGCGGGTAGCCGGCAAGGTCGACCATGCCGGTCAGCTCGGCGACCTCGGCGCCGTCGCGCAGTGTCCCGTTCTGGTCCAGGGCGGGATGCCAGACCTGCTCAGGCAGCGAGCGGATCGCACGGCGGACCGGCTCAGTGACCGCGTATCCGACCGAGAATCGCAGGCCCAGGCCGTGCTCGCGCAAGGTCTGGATATGGGCGAGGAAGGCTTTCGCGGATCCGGCGCTGTCGGCGCGGACCAGGATCGCGGTGCCGTGCCGGTGAGCGTCGGGGATCTGCACGAGGGCGCCGTCCAACACCGCGATGTGATCGGCGGCGGTGTTGGCTCCGGAGTTGCCGGGCCGCAGCCGGCCGGACGCGGCCTCGCCGGTGTTGGCGAGGAAACACAGCAGTGGATGGAAGCCGAAGCCGCCCTTATAGGTGGGTGCGGCCTGTTCCTTCTCCGAGTGGCAGGTGATCAGCGTGGCGTCGAGGTCCAGGACCTGGCCGGGAAGCTCTCGTCCGCCGGCCCGGACAGCGGGTGTGCCCTCGCCGGTCTCGACGACCTGCATCCAGGCGACTTCCCGGGCTGAGGCGCGGGCCGCTCGCAGCGAAGCGAGTGCGGCGTTGTCGGTGTCGGCGAGCAACCGCCAGGCCGTGGGTGTGGAGGCGACCGGGCCGAACACCTCGGCCTGGCCCCGCAGTACGGCCAGATCCGTAATGGCCTCGCCACCGTCGGCAAGCATCACCGCGAGGTCCGTCATGATCCGGCCCGGTTCGTGGCCGGTCCCGCGCGGCCTAACGCCTGCCTGAACAGGTCACCACCGCCCATGCAGCCACCGCCACCGCCCACGCACGTTTGATCACTGCGCTCAACGAGCAGATCGCTGCGATGGAAGAGCAGGTGAAGGCGCATTTTCTGGCACACCCGGACGCTGAGATCTACCTCTCGATGCCGGGCATCGCAGAGATCCCGGGTGCCCGCGGAATTCGGTGACGACCCCCACCGATATGCCAGTGCGAAGGCACGCAAGAACTACGCCGGTACCAGCCCAGTCACCCGCGCCTCGGGCAAGAGCCACACCGTCCAGGCCCGCTACGTCCGCAACAACCGCCTCGCCGACGCCCTCCAGGCCCAGGCATTCTCCGCCCTACGCAACTCACCAGGCGCCCGCCGCTACTACGACAAGCAGCGTGCACGCGATGTCGGCTACAACCCCGCCCTTCGACAGCTCGGCAATCGCCTCGTCGGCATCCTCCACGGCTGCCTCAAGGCCCGCACCCTCTACGACGAAGCGACCACATGGTCGCACCACGCACACCTCCATGCCGCTTGACCTCAAACGGCATGGGGTGTCTCAAACGCTACGTCGCCCGAGAGGTCTTTCACCTGATCCGGCCCACATTCTCACACCCCCCTGTCATAGGGGCAGTGTGAGAGGTCACGAACCCCCGTCGGCTTGTGCCGACGGGGGTTTGCTGCACCAGGGCCCCGCTCAGAACCGTACGTGCGCGTCATCCGTGCATACGGCTCAAGCAAGCCCTGAAGGCTCTTGGGACTGCAGGGCGACCTCGTTTCCCGACACGGTCGCGCGTCGCAGACACGAGGCGTGAGCGAGGCGGAGTTGGATCCCCTCCGGTGTCTTCTCTCCCTGATAGGCGATGTGTCGCGCCTTGATCGCCTTCCGGGTGCTACGGAGCCATTGCTCCCACCTGGTCGGGGACTGCGGAGATCGGTCGGCGTGCAGCAGCAATTGCCCGCAGAGCTGGCAGTGGCCCTTCTGTGTCTGCAACAGACGCAGGGTGGCCCGGTCCAGCGGCGGGGGTGTGCTCTTGCGTCGCCGCTCGGCCCAGTAGTCGGCCAGGGCCGGATCGTCCGGGGACGATGCGCCCTTGACCAGCTTCTGGCGGAGCGCTTGCCGACCTGGTGGAAGACGAGCAGGACCGGAGGGTGCACGCGCTCGTACCTCTCCGAGGCGGGCGCGGACCAGCGGGTGCGCCACAGCGGCTTGTCGATGCCGTCGGTGTCCTTCTCCTTCTTCTTGAAGAACCGGGCGTACTTGTCGAAGCGCTTGCCCGCTCGGGTCCTCGGGGCGGTCGGCCCAGGCCGCGGCTGGTAGGCCGTGCCCGCCGGCATTGGTCACCGTCCGGCTTGGAAGAACCCTGCTATGCGCGGTCACGTTCGTCGGACAGCCACCGTTCATGTGGCCTCCTTAGAACCTACGACAGGTCACATGTCAAGCAGCGACTTGCCGACACTTTCCGGCGACCCATCGCCACAGTGGGTGAGTGGACGTCAGAAGATCACCTGCAAGGGCTAATGGTCTTTCAATCTCCCAAGCACAACGTAATTTTGACGGTCAGTCAGCTCTTCTTCGGGGCGCCGCAAAGGGGCTCTGCATACCCGATCAGCCCCACGGAGCCGAGGTTCCGAGTTGCTCGATATGACAGGAATAGGGGGTGTTAGTACGTTCAATCACGCACCGGCTGTCACAGCGGGACTGTCTCTGAGTCTGAGAAGGAGAACAAGCGACATGATCATGACCCGTTCCCACGCGATCGCCGCGGCCGTCGCGGCCGTCGCGGCACTGACCGCGACCGGCATCACCTACGCCTCCGCTGTCGCCGCCCCCCAGGCCCAGGCCCAGGTGGCCCCGGTCGCCGTCCCCGCCCAGGCCCTCATGGGCGGGGAGGGCGGCAACACGGGCAAGGGCAACGAAGGCAACGAGCGCCGGGGCAACGAGCGCGAGGGCAACGAGCGCGAGGGCAAGCGCCATCACGAGGAGGGCAGGATCCACATCAACGAGCGCGAATACTCCGGCCGCCCCGACGGCTGCATCACCGTCGTCAGCGGCCTGGGCGCCAAGAGCTTCAACATCCGCAATGACAGCCGCAACGAGGTCGAGGTATTCCGCGGAGCCGTGTGCGACAACGGCGCCCCCATCGCCACCGTCGGCCCGCACAGCTCTGCCGACGGCGTCTGCCCGGGCAAGGGCGAGGGCAAGGGCGAGGGCGAGGACGAGAACTGCGAGAACGGCGAGCACCACGAGAAGAAGCACCACGAGGAGATGAATGGCGGCGTGAAGGTCAAGAACGGAGTCATTGCCAGCTTCCGCGTCATCAAGCGCCACCACGGCGAGAAGGGCGAGGGCGGCGAATTCGGCGATTACTAAAACCAGCGACCGCCTGATGCGCATGCTGGAGAACTCCGGCCCGCCGTAATCGGGCCGGGGCCCTCTGGCCAGGCGCACAACACAGAATCCCGGCCCGCCGTAATCGGGCCGGGATTCTCGTCCGGCCCCGGGCCCAAGGATATCCCTTCTCGGAACATCCAGCTCGGGACCGCGGAGGTGCGTGGAGGCGTCGACGAGGGCGGTGTACAGCCGTACTGAGGTGACCCCCGGAGTGTGGACACAGGGGTTCATGCTGCGAGTGAGAGTTTAGCTGTCTTGTGGTGGTGCTGTTCGAATTCCAATCGGGGAGAGGTAGGAGAGCGCGCTGTGTCGGCGTCGGGCGTTGTAGTAGGTGAGCCACCGGAATATCTCGAGCCTCGCCTGAGACATCGTCACGAACACTCTCCTGTACATCGTTTCTCGCTTCAGTCCCTGCCAGAAACTTTCGGCCAGGGCGTTGTCGTAGCTGGAGCCGACCCTGCCCATGCTTCTGCGGATGCCGTGCAGGTCGCAGACCTGGGCGAACGCGGCCGAGGTGTATTGGGCGATCCGCGGTCCGCGTGGAAGATCACCCCGGTCACGTTGCAGCCGCGGGTCGCGACCGCGGCCTGGAGTGCGTCGATGACGAGCTCGGCCCGCATGTGCGGGGCCATCGACCAGCCGAGCACGCGGCGCGACCGGATATCGATGACGCAAGCGAGGTAGAGCCACGCGGCTCCGACCTGCACATATGTGATGTCGCCGCACTACTTCTCGTCCAGCGTACTGGCGGTGAAGTCCCGCTGGACCAGGTCCGCCACTGGCGGTGCGAGGCGGTCCGGGATCGTGGTGTGCTTCTTCTTCCACAGGTGACGGCCGACGATGCCGTGCTTGCGCATCAGCCTGGCCACGCGCTTGTGGTTGACCGTGTGGCCGAAGCCGCGCAGTTCGGCATGGACTCGAAGCGCGCCGTAGTTCCCGCGGTGTTCGGCATGGATTTCGCGGATCTCCTCGACCAGGGCGTCCTCCTCGAACTGCCGCCCCGTCCGCGCCTCAGCGCCGGTGATCCACCGAGTAGTAGCCCGAGCGGGAGACCTCCAGCACCCGGCATATCCGCTTGATGCCGAACATCTCGGCGTGGGTGGAGACGAAGTCCCAAGCGGCGGTCTTCACTTCATCTCCCGGGCGAAATAGGCCGCTGCCCGACGCAGGATCTCCCGCTCCAGCTGCCATTCCTTCTCCGCCTTGGCCAGCCGCGCGTTCTCCGCCCGCAGCCGGGCCAACTCGGCCTCGGTGTCCTGCGACGCGCCTGCGGCGACTGGACGACCGTCGGCACCACGCACCCAGGTCCGCAGCGTCTCGGGGTTGACGTTCAGATCAGCCGCGACGTCCTTGAACGTCCGCATGCCGGCCGAAGCCCGCCACAACGCGATCGCGTCGGACCGGAACTCCGCACTGTACTTCGAGGGCCGTGCCACGTAGATCTACACCTTCCAGGATCAGCAAGATCCATTGTCAGGTGTGTCCACACCACAGGGGTCACCTCAGTGGGAGCGATGTCGTCGGGTCGAACGCGGTACCGCCATGGCGGCGGAGGTGGGCCAGGACGGCACGGACGCGGCGGTGGCCGCTGTCGCCGGCCGACAGGCCGAGTTTGAGGAAGACGTTGCCGATGTGTTTGTGGACGGCGTTGTCGGTGATGACGAGCCGTTGGGCGATGGTCGCGTTGTCGTGGCCCTCGGCCATCAGTGCGAGGACCTCGCGCTCGCGTGCGGTCAGGGAATCGACGGGATCGCCGCGTGCGGCGAGGAGCTGGGCGATGACCTCGGGGTCCATGGCGGTGCCGCCGCCAGCCACACGGCGCAGTGCGTCGGTGAATTCTGCGACGCGGCTCACCCGGTCTTTGAGCAAATATCCGATGCCGCCCCGGGCGTCGGCGAGGAGGCGGCCCGCATATTCCTGCTCCACGTACTGCGACAGGACCAAGACGGGAAGTCCGGGATGGTCGCGGCGGGCCTGGACTGCGGCCCGGATGCCCTCGTCGCGGAAGGTCGGGGGCAGCCGCACGTCCACGATGGTGACGTCCGGTCGGTGGGTCTCGACGGCGCTGAGGAAGCCGGGGGCGTCGGCCGCGATCGCGACGACCTCGAAGCCCCGGGAGTTGAGCAGGAGCTCGAGCCCGGATGACAGCAGGACGTTGTCCTCGGTGATCACTACGCGCACGGCAGCTCCACGGTGATGACGGTCGGCCCGCCCGACGGGCTGCTGATCTTCATGGTGCCGTCCAGAGCGGCGGCGCGGCGGCGCATTCCGTCCAGGCCGGACCCTCGGGCGGCGTCCGCTCCGCCGGTCCCGTCGTCGGCGATCTTCGCGCAGAGCAGCGCGCCGTTGCGGGTGACGCGAACCGAGGCATTGGTGGCCCGGCTGTGTCGGGCGATGTTCGCCAGTGCCTCGGTGACGGCGAAGTAGGCGACCGCTTCGACCGCTGCGGGGATTTCACCGAGCGGGCCGATGTCGATGCGGGTCGGCACCCCGGCCCTGGTGGCCAGGGTGCCGAGCGCGCCGGAGAGGCCCTGGTCAGCCAGCACCGGGGGATAGATGGTGCGAATGACGGAGCGCAGCTCGGTCATCGTGTCCTCGGTCTCGGCGTGGGCCTGCCGTACCAGAACGGCGGCCGCGTCGGGGTCGTCGGAGAAGCTTTCGCCGGCCACGGCGAGCCGCATCGCGATGGCCACGAGCCGGGCCTGGGTGCCGTCGTGCAGGTCTCGTTCAATCCGGCGGAGTTCCGCACTGTGCGCCTGCAGGACGTCTGTACGTGTCCGGGTGAGTTCGGTGACGCGTTCGACCAGTTGCTCCGCGGGCGAAGGTGCCAGGACCGCGAGGCAGCACCGGGCGTGCGCTCGGGCGAGCAGCGGAAGGGAGGTGGCGGCCAGTGCCGCCAGGAACACGAGATTCACCAGGCCGAGCGACAACGCGGCGCCCCAGCCGGTGATCGGAACGCTGACCACGGGCAGCCACGGCGCCGCGGGAAAGGCCCACCACAACACTGTGATGACGGGAGTGAGAAACAGGCTGCCCAGGCAGAGCAGGGCAAAGGCGCCCGCCGGTAGACCGGTGACCACGTGCGTCACGAGCCATGCAAGGTTGTGGCGGGTGGCGCGCGGACGCGGCTCGACCGGCTGTCCCAGCAGCGCCCCGGCGCGCTGGCGATGCTGCTCCGCCCAGGGCTGTGCCAGCGACGGAATGCAGAGCAGGGGTGCCGCGGCGAGCGCCACCGCCGCGGCCACCAAAGTGCCCAGCAGGTAACGCCCGTTGTGCCACGTCTTGGTCCACCATGCGCGGGCCGCGCCGAGTACGCCGAGCACTTGTTTCGCTTTCCCTCTGTCGTACCGGAGGATTGTGGGAGGCCCCACGTGATTCACCCTAGTTACCAGGCGACCCTGCAGCACTACAGGTAGCTGTACCTTTCACCCGGCGGTCTGTGGTAGCGACCCGCAACCCGATGCCTACCTAGCTTGGGGGCATGAGATCCACAAGCCCGACCGCCGCGCCGCACCACCCGCACCTAACCGACCAGCCCGATCGGCAGCAACGCCGCACCGGCAAACGGTGGCTGGCCGCCGCTGCGGCCACCCTCGTCATTGCCGGCGCGGCCGTCGCCATCCCACTGCTGGGCGACGCGCACGAAGCGACCGCGCCCGGATACCGGCAGGACGATCTGCGCCGGGACACCGACGCCATCCAGGCGCTGGGGGTTACCGGCGTCCAGACACGGGTGACCACCCGCCCTGGCCGGGATCTGGTCGCCACCAGCGGCGTCGCCGAGGCGGGCACGGACCGTCCGGTGCCCCGCAACGGCTACTTCCGGATGGCCAGCACCGGCAAGGCGCTTGTGGCCACCGTGGTCCTGCAACTGGTCGACGAGCGCAAGCTGGCGCTCGACGACACGGTGGACCGCTGGCTGCCCGGCTTGGTGGACGGCAACGGCAACGACGGACGCCGGATCACCATCCGCCAACTCCTCCAGCACACCAGCGGCATCCACGACGACGATCTCCCCGGCTACACCACCCGGCAGGAGTACTACGAGCGCCGATACGACACCTACACACCCCAACAGATCGTCGCGCTGGCGATGAGGCACCGCCCGGACCCACCCGGCACCGGGTGGAGCTACTCCAACACCGGCTACGCCCTGCTCGACATGATCATCGAGAAGGTCACCGATCGCCCTTGGCACCAGGAGGTCGAGGACCGGGTCCTGAAACCGCTCGGCATGGACCACACCTACCTGCCGGGCAGCACGCCCACACTCCGCCGACCACACGCCAACGGCTACCAGGTCTTCCCCTCCGACGAACGGGTCGACGTCACCAAGGTGATCCTCCCCGACCCCGGCGGCTACGTCTCCACCACTGCGGATGTCAACCGCTTCTTCCAGGCCCTGCTCGGCGGCGAGCTGCTGCCCCAGGCACGGCTGGCCGAGATGCAGGACACCGTCCCGGTCAACGAGAAAATCCAGGTGTTCTGGCCACACGGACGCTACGGCCTCGGCCTGGTCAACCGGCCCCTGTCCTGCGGCGGCAGCTACTGGAGCCACGAAGGAGGCGATGGCGGCTACATCACCCTGAACGGCGCCACCGACGACGGCAGCCGCGCCGTCACCGTCTCCATGTCCACCGCTCTGGGCGACTCGCCCGACAACGCACTCCGACAGGAGCAAGCCGCCAGTAACCTCCTCGACCACGCGCTGTGCGACACCCCCGGCAGCGGGCAGGACACGTAACGGTCTTTCCCGGCATCCGGGCATGGCCGACGGTGGACGGTGTCGTCGGCGAGTTGAACGAGGCGAAGGTCGCCGGCGAGGTCCGCAGCGGCTCCAGCTCCGAGACCCCCTTACCGTCGGGCACCAGTAGCAACCCCGTCAGTGCCCCGCGCATCCCGTCCGGGACGGCTTGGTGCAGCGTGACGTACAACCGCTCGTTCTCCTCCTGCCGCACGCTGGAGACCAGCCAGCCGGCGTCGTGATCCCCGGCAGCAGCACCCAGTTGCGGATCAGCCAGGAGCCGCCGTCGGATCCTCGGTGAGGAAGGTGCCGAGCATCCGCACTTGCCGCACTGCAAGTACGTCTGCATGTACCGCGCTGCCGGCCGACGCCTGCCGCACACGACCAGCGCGAGTACTCCGGACGACCGTCACACCAGCCCTTTGACCTGTGACTTCAAGTTGGCGGGGGCTCTGTGCGGTGCGGCGCAATTCTTCGGGGGAGATGGACACAGAATGGGTTTAGCGAAGGCGGCAGGCGGCGCGATACTGCCGACCGTACGGTTGACGGAACTCCTGCGGCACGCGCGTGTGGGGCCCGACGGAGCGGAGGCGGCGGCGCGCCGCACCACGATCTGGCTGGCCCGGACACTCGGGGGCACCGCCGAGGTCGTCCGAGCCGGCGAGGCGGACCGCAGACCTGAGGTGCGGGCTGTGGTCAGGGGGGAATTGGGGTCGGCCGTGGTTTCCGGACCGGGAGGCCACACCCGGGTGGTTGCCTTGGGCGGTGAGCCACCATTCCGCGTCCTCGTCATCACCCGGTCCTGCCCGTTGGACGGGGAGGATGCTGCGCTGGCGGGCCATGCCGCAGTAGTCCTCGACTTGGTGCTGCGGGTGGCGGAGGCCGAAGCGGAGCGACGGGAATGGGAGGTGCGTTCGCTCCAGTTGCGCTCCGCTGTGGTGCAGTTGCTGATGGGCGGGGACGTGGTCCTGGCCCAGCGCACTGCGGCCGGGATGAATCCGGGACTGCTGGACGCGGACTGGGCCTGGATGGCCCTGCTGGAGATGCCGGTGGCCGAACGGGCCCAGGTTGCCCGCGACTGTGCGGAGTTGACCGCCGGCCGGGCCCTCGTAGTCCCGTGTCCCGCCTTCGACAACCATGTGATCGTGGTGGTGCCCGTCGCTGACATGAGGGCTCCCGACTGCGTTGGACGCGACTTGTCCGACTACGTCGCCCGCCATCCGCGGGTGATCCTGGGACGCAGCCACCACCACGCGCTGGCGCACGTGGCGACGGCCTACGGCGACGCCTACCGCAACCTGGTTGCCGCCCGGCACCTGCCCGCCCGCCGCGCGGGCCACACTGCCCGTACGGAGCCGATGGATCTGCTGCCCACTGCCGAGGCAGCACGCTGGGCATCGCACCTGCTGCGGCCGCTGGACGCACTGCCGGCGCGGGCCAGGGCCCAGATGCTGTCGACGATGGGCCTGGCGCTGAGATTCACCGCCGTGCGGACAGCGAAGATCATGGGGGTCAGCCGCAACACCGTCCGGTCGCGAATGAAGCGGGCAGGTGAACTCCTGGGCGTGAACCCGCACGACGTACACGTACGCACCGCTCTGTACGTTGCCCTGCAACTGGGGGGCCGGCCCACCGCACCGGGATGCTGCGGCCCGGTCCCGGACCTGCCGGCGCTGATAGGGACGGATACCGGGCGGGCGTGGGCCCGGGACTTCCTGGGCCCGCTCGACACCGACGCCCGCGACTTGCACCGGACGCTCAGAGCCTGGATCTGCGCCGACTGCGGGGTCGAGGCGACTGCGGGAAGGCTCGGCCTCCACCCCCAGACGGTCCGCGAGCACCTGCGGAGCGCCGAGGCATTGCTGGGGAGGGAGCTGACGGCGGGCGGCCCGGACGTGTACGAGGCCGTGCTGGCCTTCCTCGCGCTGGAGAGCCCGACCGTGCATGCGTGACTGCCGCCTGCCCGGCAACCGTGCACCGATGAGATACCGGCGGGTAGGCGTTCGTTCATAGGCTGAGCTCGTCGAGGCCGGCTCCAGCCGGCTCGCCGAACGGAGGAATGAACGTGAAGAAGAATCGATTCGCCCGACTCGGTCTGATGGCCTCCACGATGGCCGTCGTGACCATCGGGGTCGTTGCCTCGCCTGCGAGCGCGGCGAGTGCGACCTGCGAGAGCTGGGGCGGCAACGTGTGCACCAGCGGCAGCATCCCGGCCAACGGCAACCACCAGGTCTGCTTCGGCGGCACGCACAAGGCCCTCGGCTACTGGGGCCGGGCCGAGCTGTGGGACGCCGACACGGGCGTGATGGTCGGCTCCATCGCCACCAACCCCTATCGCTACCAGCAGACCTGCGTTGGCGGCCTGTACGGGCAGCGCTACTACGAGCGTGGTACCGGCGGCGACTTCAAGGGCGACGTCTGGAACGACTGATCCCGCATAACCACGAGGGCCTGTATCGGGTGGCAGAAGTCTCCTCGGTACGGGCCTTCGTGCTGCCATCCGTAACGGCATGGCCACATGCCCTTCGGTAGGACCCGGGCCGGTCCTGAGTCCGACAGGACGGAAACGGCGCCCCGGCCCCGCGCCCGCCCCGTCAATGCTCCCGAACTCGTCGGCGAACCCCTGGGGAGGGGAGTCGAGCAGGATGCGCCAGTGGTACATCAACGGAAAGCCCTCGTAGTCGTTCCCGAGGACCCAGTTGGTGGTCATGACGTGCACGGCCAGCTCTCGCCAGGCCCCGAACCAGGCCGAGCCCACCCCATACTGGTAGAACATCGGCAATCCGAAGAGGTTTGCCGTCGACTGCGCGTTCTCCAGCCGCATCTCGGTGCCCGTCAGGGGAATCCGCTTGACGAACACCCGCTTGCCGTCGATGTCCAGCTCCGCCGACCTGCCGCCGATGCCGGACCCGAGCGGGTCGGCGGCGGCCACGGCCTCGCCGAGCCTCCGGGCCGGGGGGCCCGCCTTGCGGCGCCGCGTCGCTAAGCCTGAATCCACCGGCTGTCCCGGGTCCTGTAGATGGAGAAATGAAGAGAGGTGCCTGCTGACCTGCGAAGATGGGAGTTACCACACCACCATCACGCACTATCAGCAAGGCACCTCGTAGATGAAAGTTTCCCACACCCCGGCGGCGGTCTCTGCTGCGTTCGATGACCGGAATCTGATCGCGTATGCGGGGCTGGTCCCGGTGATGCGGCTGGCCGAGCGGTGCGGTCTTTCGCGCCTGACGGCGCAGAAGGTGAAGCTGACCGGGGCGGGCAACGGCGCGGGTGCGGCGGCGGACGCCAAGGTCACCAGCATCGTGGGCGGTATGGCCGCAGGCGCGGACAGCATCGACGACCTTCACCTGCTGCGGCACGGTGCGATGCCCGCCGTGTTCGACGGTATCCGTGCCCCGTCCACGCTGGGCACGTTCCTGCGCGCGTTCACCCACGGCCATGCGCTCCAACTCCACGCCGTGCACCGCAGGTTCCTCGGCGCGCTGGCCGCACACACGCCGCTGCTGCCGGGCGCCGGTGTGACGGCGTTCATCGATGTCGACTCCACCCACAAACGCGTCTACGGCCGCACCAAGCAGGGCGCGGAGTACGGCCGGTTCAAAGGGATACGCACCCTGCACCCGCTGCTCGCCACGATCTGCACCCCGCACTCCCGGCCGGTGATCGCCGCGGTCCGGATGCGCCGCGGCAAGGCAGCCGACGCCCGCGGCGCCCCGAAACTCGTGAGCGAGGCCCTGGCCACCGCCGTCGAGGCGGGCTGCACCGGCATACGGATCCTGCGGGCGGACTCCCAGTTCTACAACGCCGGTGTGATCGCAGCCTGCCGCCGGGCCGGAGCCCGCTTCTCCATCACCACTGGCATGAACCCGTCCATCAAACGGGCCGTCCTCAGCATCCCCGACGATGCCTGGCAGAAGATCAGTTACCCGAACGCGGTGGAAGATCCAGACACCGGTGATCTCATCTCGGACGCCGAGGTCGCCGAGACCCCCGCATACACCGCGTTCGCCAGCCGCAGAAGAGTGAGCGCGTCGCGGCCCGGCTGATCGTGCGCCGGGTCCGTGACCTGGCCAAACCCGCCGTCGTGGGAGAACAAGGCAAGCTGTTTCCCGTCTGGCGCTACCACCTCTTCTTCACCGACAACCCCGCCGGGACACTCCAGGCCGAACGGGAACACCGCCACCACGCGGTGGTGGAACAGGTCATCGCGGACAGCAAAGCCGGCGCTCTGGCCCACCTGCCCTCCGGGCACTTCCACGCCAACTCGGCCTGGCTCACGCTGTGGGCGATGGCCTACAACCTGCTGCGGGCCGTCGGAGCACACACCTCGGCCTTCCACGCGAAGGCAACCACCGCCACACTCCGGGCCCACCTGGTCCACGTCCCGGCCCGGATCGCCCGCTCCGCACGGCGCATCACCCTGCACCTGCCCCACAACTGGCCCTGGCAGCAAGCCTGGACGCATATGTTCGCCATCACGCACGGCCCACCGGGACTGATCTGACACCCCTGTCCACCCCGCCCTCAAGGCCCGACCGGAACCGAAACCGTGGAAAAGCTGGGCAGACCAGCAGATACCACCTGCCCCAAACCGAGCACCGACCCGGCACCAGCTCAGAAAACCGTTAGAAGATCCTTTTCAATCCAAGGCGGTGGATTCAGGCTAACCCTTCAGTTGTAGTTCAGGGCGAGTTCGAGGTTGCGGCGTCTGCGGTGGTGTTCGTTGGCGATGGCCTGGTGCTGCCGTCTCCAGTGTGACCAGTGCAGGCCGTGCGCAACTCTGCCGTTGCGCGGTGGGGCTGGTGGGTGGACGAGGGTGAGGAGCTTGCGGATCTCGGCCGCGGTGTAGGGGCTGAGTCGCGCGGGACGGGTGGTGTCCTGACGTTCCCCTTTTTCGTTCCGGGTGCTGTTTCGTCTTCGTTGGCGGCGGTCTGCCGCGGGGGTACGGGGGTGTGGGAGTCGTCTGAGGCGTGGGCGGCCTGGACTGCCAGGAAGGCGGCGGCCAGCATGGAGAGTGTGATGTGGCGGTACCAGCCGTGCCAGTGGCGTACTTCGTAGTCGGCCAGTCCGCACTCGTGCTTGGCGAGTTTGATCGCGTCCTCCACCCTCCAGCGCGCGCCGGCGACCTGGGCCAGGTGCTGTGGCGGGGTACCGGCGGGCCCCCAGGCCAGGTAGTAGTCGCGTTTGTCGGGATGCTCCGGACGGCGACGGGCGATCATCCAGCGGCTGGACCAGGGCTGCCCTGGTGCCGCGGCGCCTATGGGTTCCTCCGGGTCGATGACCGGGCGGATCCACCACTGCCACCAGCGGGAGCCGGTCCGGCTGGGGCCTGCCTCGATCAGCTGCCACTCGCTCTCGTCCGCCGCGGCGGCCAGCTTGTCGATCCGCCGCCAGCCGGGTCGGGGCAGCACTGTCTGGGCGCTGGAGACGTTGACCACGTAGGGCAGGTGACGGCGCTCGGCGAAGGAGCGGAATCCACCGTCACGGCCGTAGACCTCGTCAGCGGCCAGCCAGGTGCCCTCAGGGAGCAGGGGACGGATCCGGTCGATCATCTTCTCGGCGAGGCGGGGCTTGGTGGCGAACCCGACGGTCTCAGGCACCTGCGCGGTCACACGCCGCTCACGGTCGTCGGCCCACGTGCGGGGCAGGTAGATCTCCCGGTCGACCAGCGCCGCCCCACGGCTGGTGGCCCAGGCCGCGAACACACCGATCTGGCAGGGGAAGACACCGCCGAGGCTGCCGGAGAACTGCCGGGCGACACCGACGGACGTCTCGCCCTTCTTCGCGAACCCGGTCTCATCGATGACCAGCACCCCGCCCGCCCCGTCGGCCAGCCCCTCCAGCGTGTAACGGCAGACCCGCTCGCGCAGCTCGTCAACGTCCCACCTCGCCCGGTCGAGCAGGTGCTGCTGTCCGTCGGGACGCCGCCAGC